>NZ_LZSZ01000107.1:0-85512 GCF_001665645.1 Mycobacterium sp. 852002-30065_SCH5024008
CTGAAGTCGGCATACGAGATGTAGCTCCGTCTCGTGGGCTCGGAGATGTGTATAAGAGACAGGCCCGGAGGGTTGTGCTCGCTGCCGTGGGGATCGGCCGGGGTGCCTGGATACTCGGGAGGCTGGCTCATGTCCGTCCTAGCTGTTGACTCAACCTGTGGGCACGCGCACACGGGAACTTAGCAAAGATGAGTGCTCGGCGCCCGGATTCGTTTTCGTGGTATGCCTGAAGCCGTGTCCGACGGTCTTTTTGACCTGCCCGGCGCGCCGCCGACGAGCGATCACGCCCTGGGCGTGTCGGCCGGTGCACCGCTGGCGGTGCGCATGCGGCCGGCCTCGCTGGACGAGGTGGTCGGCCAGGAGCACCTGCTGGCGCCCGGGTCGCCGCTGCGCCGCCTGGTCGAGGGATCGGGCGTGGCGTCGGCCATCCTCTACGGCCCGCCCGGAAGCGGCAAGACCACACTGGCCGCGCTGATCTCCCAGGCGACCGGCCGCCGGTTCGAGGCGCTGTCGGCGCTGTCGGCCGGGGTCAAGGACGTGCGGGGGGTCATCGAGAAGGCACGGCATGCGCTCCTCAACGGCGAGCAGACGGTGCTGTTCATCGACGAGGTGCACCGCTTCTCCAAGACCCAGCAGGACGCCCTGCTGTCCGCCGTGGAGAACCGGGTGGTGCTGCTGGTGGCGGCGACCACCGAGAACCCGTCGTTCTCCGTGGTGGCGCCCCTGCTGTCCCGGTCGCTGATCCTGCAGCTGCGCCCGCTCGGCGCCGACGACATCCGCGCCGTCGTCCAGCGGGCGATCGACGACCCGCGCGGGCTGGGCGGGAAGGTCGCCGTGGCGCCCGAGGCCGTCGACCTGCTGGTGCAGCTGGCCGCCGGCGACGCCCGCCGCGCCCTGACCGCGCTGGAGGTCGCGGCCGAATCGGCTCAGGGGGCTGGCGACTCCGTCACCGTCGAGACCATCGAGCAGTCGCTGGACAAGGCCGCGGTGCGCTACGACCGCGACGGCGACCAGCACTACGACGTCATCAGCGCCTTCATCAAGTCGGTGCGCGGCTCGGACGTCGACGCGGCGCTGCACTACCTGGCCCGCATGCTCGTCGCGGGGGAGGACCCGCGGTTCCTCGCGCGCCGGCTGATGATCCTGGCCAGCGAGGACATCGGCATGGCCGACCCGAGCGCGCTGCAGATCGCGGTGGCCGCCGCCCAGACCGTGCAGCTGATCGGCATGCCCGAGGCGCAGCTGACGCTGGCGCACGCCACCATCCACCTGGCCACCGCGCCCAAGTCGAACTCCGTCACCACCGCGCTGGCCGCCGCGATGGACGACATCAAGGTGGGTAAGGCCGGCCTGGTGCCATCCCATCTGCGCGACGGGCACTACTCCGGCGCGGCGGCGCTGGGACACGCGCAGGGCTACCAGTACTCGCACAACGATCCCGACGGCGTCGTCGCCCAGCAGTATCCGCCGGACGAGCTGGTGGGCGTGGACTACTACCGGCCGACCGGCCGCGGCGGCGAGCGGGACATGGCCGGGCGGCTGGAACGGTTGCGGGCAATCATCCGCAGGAAGCGGGGACGGTGATGAAAACCTTCACTGACGAGGAGATGGGGCGGCTGCTGGCCACCACCAAGCCCTACAGCGTCGTCATCCTCAAGCAGGGGCCGCGCGTCGGCGAGGACACCACCCCGGGGACCGTCTGGGAGCACGGGCGGCGCAATTTCGGGCTGCGCGACGACGGCGTCATGGCCATCGTGTTGCCGGTCACCGACGGCTCCGACGTCTGCGGGATCGCGGTGTTCGCGGCCTCGGTCGACGACGCCGCCGCGATCATGGCAGACGACCCGGGTGTGGCGAGCGGCGTCTTCACCTTCGAGGTGCACCCCTGCCGCGGATTCCCGGGCGACGCGCTGCCCTAGCGGTCGCCCAGCGCCACGCTGGCGTGTCCCCCGCAAGCGGGCGGTACACCCAGCTCGACGGCCAGGGCGCCGCTAGACCAGCTCGGGCACCCGCAGGTGAGCGATCGCCAGCTCAAACTCGGCCACGTCAACGACCTCGGCGCCCAGCTCCCGAACGCGCCTGCTGCGCAATTCGGTGGCCCGGTCGCGGTTGCGGGCCATGGCGTCCATTGAGTCGAACGTCGAGCAGGACACCGCCCGCCGGCACGCGGGATGGTCGACCAGCAGGCTGGCGCTGCAGAACCCGTCGAGATCCTCCATCTCCGGCAGCACCGACATCCGGTAGAAGTCCAGCGATCGGCTGAGCTGATCAGGCACCACCTTGAGCCAGGTGGCCCGCACGCAGGCTCCCGGACGGGACGGGTGGTCGCGGTGTAGCAAAGCGATGTCCCACTCCTCGACCTGCGCGCTGCCGTCGAACATCAACGCGGCCTGATCGCGAATCGGGGCGACCCGTTCGGCGCTGGCGCGCATGGCGTCGATGCTGTCCCACGAGCTGGTGGCGATGCAGGTTCCGGACTGCCGGTCGACCAACAGTGACAGTCCGACACACCCGTCGATCTCCATGAGGGCCGGCATGACGATGTCGCGAATGTGCGCGATACCGATGTCTACCGATAAGGGTTGCGCCTGGATGGTGGTGGAGCGTGCGTACACGGCCGACCTCCTCTGTTGGGGCTTGTACCGAAGGGGCCCGGTGGGCGACCGGCCCATCAGTTACCTTCCTCCTGCCCGTTGCGCGCCGCAATGCCTTGATGTGGTCGCGCTCACAAACGATTGGCTGGTCGCAACAGGTGCGCCGTAGGCTGGTTCGGATGCATACCGATGTGCTCGACGTGGACACCACACGGCGCCGCATCGTCGATCTGACCGAGGCGGTGCGGGGCTTCTGCTGGTCGCGGGGCGACGGCTTGTGCAATGTGTTCGTCCCGCACGCGACGGCGGGCGTCGCCATCATCGAGACCGGGGCCGGCTCCGACGAGGACCTCCTCGACACGCTGGAACGGCTGCTGCCGCGCGACGACCGTTACCGGCACTCGCATGGCTCGCCGGGCCACGGCGCCGATCACGTGATGCCGGCGCTGGTGGCGCCGTCGGTGACGGTGCCGGTCTCCGCCGGCGAGCCGATGCTGGGCACGTGGCAAAGCATCGTGTTGGTCGACCTGAACCGGGACAACCCGCACCGCTCGGTGCGGTTGAGCTTTCTGGAGGGTTAGCGGCCCGGTAGCCAGCTATTCCGGCGAATACGCTGGAATAGACGTCCACGCAGAAAAAGTGAACAGGAAGAAGCGGACCAGAAGTGCAGACACACGAGATCAGGAAGAGGTTTCTTGATCACTTCGTGAAGGCGGGTCACACCGAGGTGCCCAGCGCATCGGTGATCCTCGACGACCCCAACCTGCTGTTCGTCAACGCGGGCATGGTCCAGTTCGTGCCGTACTTCCTGGGCGCGCGCACACCGCCGTACTCGACGGCCACCAGCATTCAGAAGTGCATCCGCACGCCCGACATCGACGAGGTGGGCATCACCACCCGGCACAACACCTTCTTCCAGATGGCCGGCAACTTCTCGTTCGGCGACTACTTCAAGCGCGGCGCCATCGAGCTGGCGTGGACCCTGCTGACCAACGGCGTGTCCGAGGGCGGCTACGGCCTGGACCCCGAAAGAATCTGGACGACGGTCTATTTCGACGACGACGAGGCCGTGCAGCTGTGGCAGGAGATCGCCGGGCTGCCGGCCGAGCGGATCCAGCGCCGCGGCATGGAAGACAACTACTGGTCCATGGGCATCCCCGGTCCGTGCGGCCCGTCGTCGGAGATCTACTACGACCGTGGCGAGGAGTTCGGCGTCGGCGGCGGCCCGGTGGCCAACGAAGATCGCTACATCGAGATCTGGAACCTCGTGTTCATGCAGAACGAACGCGGCGAGGGCACCGGCAAAACCGACTTCGAAATCCTCGGGCCTCTGCCGCGCAAGAACATTGACACCGGCATGGGCGTCGAGCGCGTCGCGTTCATCCTGCAGGGCGTGCACAACGTCTACGAGACCGACCTGCTGAGGCCCGTCATCGATGCCGTGGCCGCCCGTGCGCCGCGCGGGTACGACGCCGGCAACCACTCCGACGACGTGCGCTACCGGGTCATCGCCGACCACAGCCGCACCGCAGCGATCCTGATCGGCGACGGCGTCACTCCCGGCAACGACGGGCGCGGGTACGTGCTGCGCCGCCTGCTGCGCCGGGTGATCCGTTCGGCCAAGCTGCTCGACATCGAAGGCCCCATCGTCGGCGAGCTGATGGTCACCGTTCGCGACGCGATGGGGCCGTCGTATCCCGAACTGGTCGCCGACTTCGACCGGATCAGGCGGATCGCCGTCGCCGAGGAGACCGCGTTCAACCGCACGCTGGTGGCCGGCTCCAAGCTGTTCGACGAGGTGGCCGGCACCACCAAAGCCGCGGGAGCCAAAGCGATTTCCGGCTCGGACGCCTTCACGCTGCACGACACCTACGGCTTCCCGATCGAGCTGACCCTGGAGATGGCCTCCGAGGCCGGCCTGCAGGTCGACGAGATCGGCTTCCGGGAACTGATGGCCGAACAGCGCCGCCGGGCCAAAGCGGACGCCGCCGCCCGCAAGCACGCGCACGCCGACCTGAGCGCCTACCGCGAGCTGGTCGACGCCGGCCCCACCGAATTCACCGGCTTCGACGAACTGGCCTCCGAGGCAAGAATTCTGGGCATCTTCGTCGACGGGAAGCGGGTGCCGGTGGTGACTCACGGCTCGCGAACGGAAGGGACCGACGGCGCGCACCAGGTCGAACTCGTGCTGGACCGCACTCCGCTCTACGCCGAATCCGGGGGGCAGATCGCCGACGAGGGCACCATCAGCGGGACGGGCGCCTCAGAGTGCGCCCGCGCGGCCGTCACCGACGTGCAGAAGATCGCCAAAACCCTGTGGGTGCACCGGGTCAACGTCGAGTCCGGGGAATTCGTGGAGGGCGACACCGTGGTGGCGGCGGTCGACCCGGAATGGCGCCGGGGTGCCACCCAGGGCCACTCGGGCACCCACATGGTGCACGCCGCGCTGCGACAGGTGCTCGGCCCCAACGCCGTTCAGGCCGGGTCGCTGAACCGCCCGGGCTACCTGCGGTTCGACTTCAACTGGCAGGGTTCGCTGTCCGACGAGCAGCGCACCCAGATCGAAGAGGTCACCAACGAGGCCGTCCAGGCGGACTTCGAGGTGCACACCTTCACCGAGCAACTCGAGAAGGCCAAGGCCATGGGGGCGGTCGCGCTGTTCGGCGAGAGCTACCCGGAGCAGGTGCGGGTGGTGGAGATCGGCGGCCCGTTCTCGCTGGAACTCTGCGGTGGAACCCATGTCCACAACTCGGCGCAGATCGGACCGGTGACCATCCTGGGCGAATCGTCGGTCGGGTCCGGGGTCCGCCGGGTGGAGGCCTACGTCGGGCTGGACTCGTTCCGCCACCTGGCCAAGGAGCGCGCACTGATGGCGGGGCTGGCGTCGTCGCTGAAGGTGCCGTCCGACGAGGTGCCCAGCCGGGTGGCCGGCCTGGTGGAGCGGCTCAAGGCCGCCGAGAAGGAGCTCGAACGCGCGCGGTTGGCCGGGGCGCGAGCCGCCGCGACCAATGCCGCGGCCGGCGCGGAGCGTATCGGTAACGTCCGTGTGGTGGCGCAACGGATGTCGGCGGGGATGACGGCAGGCGACCTGCGTTCCCTGGTGGGCGACATTCGCGGCAAGCTGGGCAGCGACCCCGCCGTGGTGGCGCTGATCGCGGAAGGGGAGGGCGGCACCGTGCCGTACGCGATCGCCGCGAATCCGGCCGCCCAAGACCTCGGGATCCGCGCCAACGACCTGATCAAGCAGCTGGCCGCGACCGTCGACGGCCGCGGCGGGGGCAAGCCCGACCTGGCGCAGGGTTCCGGAAAGGACCCGACCCGCATCGACGCCGCGCTCGAGGCCGTCCGCTCTGAGATAGCGCGGGTCGGCTGAGTGGTTCCCACAGAGCATCGCTTGCCCGACCGGCCCGGCGACCCTGAGCAGGACCCCGGCCGGGGACCACGGCTCGGTATCGACGTCGGCAGCGTGCGCATCGGCGTCGCGTGCAGCGACCCAGACGGCATCCTGGCCACGCCCAAGGAAACCGTGCGCCGCGACCGCTCCGGCAAACACCTGCGGCGGCTGGCCGAGCTGGCCGCCGAGCTCGGGGCGGTCGAGGTGGTCGTCGGGTTGCCGCGGACACTGGCCGACCGCACCGGCCCGTCGGCGGTCGACGCGATGGAGCTGGCCAGCAAACTGGCGGAAGCGCTGGCCCACCGAGTTCCTCCCACCCCGGTGCGGCTGGCCGACGAGCGCCTGACCACCGTCAGCGCGCAGCGATCGCTGCGCGCGGCCGGCGTCCGCGCCAGGGAGCAGCGGGCGGTGATCGACCAGGCGGCCGCCGTGGCCATCTTGCAGAGCTGGCTCGACCAACGCCGAGCCACCCTGACGGCGGGGGAGTCCACCGATGGTTGACAGCGCACGGCGCGAACGGGCTGACCCAGAAGCGGTCGGTCCGTCGCGCAAAGGGGGCCGCGTTGCCCGGAACCGGGCCGACCGGGGGCGTCGCCGGCGGCTGTTCGCCGGCAAGATCGTGCTTGCGGTCGTCGCCGTCGTCGTGCTGGTGGGAGTTTTCGTCGGCGCCAAGCTGTGGCACACGGTGTTCGGGTCCGGCGACGACTACACCGGAAGCGGCAAGCGTGACATCGTGATTCAGATCAAGGACGGTGACTCGACCACCATGGTCGGGGAGACGCTGCAGCACGAGCAGGTGACCAAGACCGTCCGGGCATTCGTCAACGCCGCGCACGGCAACACCAAGATCTCTTCGATCCAGCCCGGCTTCTACCGGATGCGCACCGAGATCCCGGCGGCCAACGCCGTCGAGCGGCTGGCCGACCCGAACAGCCGGGTGGGCCGGCTGGTCATCCCGGAGGGCCGCCAACTCGACGACACCACCGACATGAAGACCAACAAGGTGACCCCGGGCATCCTGACGCTGATCTCCCGTGCCACCTGCGTGACCCTGGACGGCAACCAGCACTGCGTCGCGGTGGAGGAACTGCGGGCGGCGGCGACCAACAGCACGCCCGCGGCCCTGGCGGTGCCGCCGTGGGCGCTCGAGCCGTTCACCGAGCTCGGCAAGGACCATCGCCGGATCGAGGGGCTGATCGCGCCGGGCACCTTCAACGTCGACCCCTCGACGTCGGCCGAGACGATCCTGTCGGGGCTGATCAGCGCCGGCGCCGTGGAGTACGTGAAGTCGGGGTTGGTGGACACCGCCCAGGCCATGGGCCTGTCGCCCTACGACATCCTGGTGGTGGCGTCGCTGGTGGAGCAGGAATCCAAGTCGCAGGACTTCGCGAAGGTCGCGCAGGTCATCTACAACCGCCTGCATGCTCACCACACGCTGGAATTCGACTCGACGGTCAACTACCCGCTGGACCGCCGGGAAGTGGCCACCACCGACGCCGACCGCGCCCAGAAGACGCCGTGGAACACCTATGTGTCGCAGGGGTTGCCGGCGACCGCGATCTGTTCGCCCGGGGTGGACGCCCTGCATGCCGCCGAGCATCCCGAGCCCGGTGACTGGTTGTACTTCGTCACCATCGATGCCCAGGGGACGACGCTGTTCACCAAGGATTATCAGCAGCATCTGGCCAACATCGAGCTGGCTAAGCGCAACGGTGTCCTCGATAGCGCGCGCTGACGGCGCACCCCGGAAAGCGGCGGTGCTCGGCAAGCCGATCGCCCACTCGAAGTCCCCGCAACTGCACCTGGCCGCCTACCGGGCGCTGGGGCTGCACGACTGGACATACGAGCGCATCGAGTGCGACGCCGAGCAGCTGCCGGCGGTGGTCGGTGGGTTCGGACCCGAGTGGGTCGGGGTGTCGGTGACCATGCCGGGCAAGTTCGCCGCCTTGCGGTTCGCCGACGAGCGCACCGAACGCGCCGAGCGGGTGGGGTCGGCCAACACCCTGGTCCGCACGGCGGCGGGCTGGCGGGCGGACAACACCGACATCGACGGCGTGAGCGGGGCGCTGGGGTCAGCGGCCGGGCCGGCGCTGGTGTGCGGGTCGGGTGGGACCGCGCCGGCGGCCGTGCTGGGGCTGGCCCAGCTGGGCGTCACCGCCATCACCGTCGTCGCGCGCAATCCGGACAAGGCCGCCCGGCTGGTGGAGCTCGGCACGGGAATCGGGGTTCCGACGCGGTTCGTGGGTCTGGACAGCAGCGAATTGGCCGCTGCGGTGGCCGGCGCGGAGGTGCTGGTCAGCACGATCCCCGCCGAGGTCGGGGCGCGGTATGCGGACACCTTCGCGGCCATCCCGGTGCTGCTCGACGCCGTCTACGACCCGTGGCCCACGCCGCTGGCCGCCGCGGTGGCCGCCGCCGGCGGCCGCGTGATCAGCGGCCTGCAGATGCTGCTGCATCAGGCCTTCACCCAAGTCGAGCTATTCACAGGCCTCCCGGCGCCGCGAGAGGCCATGGCCGCCGCCTTGGGCTAGCGTCCCGCGGCATGCGGTTGACGGCGGCGGTCGCGGTGCTGGTCTGGCTGGCGGTGTTGAGCGGCTACGACATCCGCGAGCGGCGGTTGCCCAACCTGCTGACGCTGCCCGGCGCCGGGATGATCCTGCTGGCGGCCGCCCTGGCCGGGCGCGGCTGGTCCGCCCTCGCGGGGGCGACGGCGTTGACCGCGGTCTATCTACTGGTGCATTCCGCGGCCCCGGCGGGGATGGGGGCGGGAGACGTCAAGCTCGCGATCGGCCTGGGGGCGCTGGCCGGCTGTTTCGGCGTCGGGGTGTGGTTCCTGGCGGCGCTGGCGGCGCCGCTGCTGACCGTGTCGTTGGGCCTGCTCGGCCGGCTTCTCGGCGGCGCGGGCGCCACGTCGGTGCCGCACGGCCCCTCGATGTGCGCGGCCACCGCCGCCGCGATCGGCCTGGTGCTGGTGTGAGCCCGACGGCCACGCGCGGATTTAAGCCCACCCGGGCGCACATGGGAAGATGATCGGGTGTTGCGTTGGATCACCGCCGGGGAGTCCCATGGCCGCGCCTTGGTGGCCATGCTCGAGGGCATGGTCGCCGGCGTCGAGGTCAACTCGACCGATATCGGCGACCAGTTGGCCCGCCGCCGGCTCGGTTACGGCCGCGGCGCGCGGATGAAGTTCGAGCGCGACGCGGTGACCGTGCTCTCCGGGGTGCGCCACGGCATCACGCTGGGCGGCCCCATCGCCATCGAGATCGGCAACACCGAGTGGCCCAAGTGGGAGACCGTGATGGCCGCCGACCCAGTCGACCCGGCGGAGCTGGCCAATGTGGCGCGCAACGAACCGCTCACCCGGCCGCGGCCCGGCCATGCCGATTACGCGGGCATGCTCAAGTACGGCTTCGACGACGCCCGGCCGGTGCTGGAGCGGGCCAGCGCCCGGGAGACCGCCGCCCGCGTCGCGGTGGGCACCGTCGCGCGGTCCTTCCTGCGCCAGGCCCTGGGTGTCGAGGTGCTTTCGCATGTGATCGCGATCGGTCCGTCGGCGCCCTACGACGGCCCGCCGCCGCGCCCGGAAGACCTGCCCGCGATCGACGACAGCCCCGTGCGCGCCTTCGACAAAGAGGCTGAGGAGTCCATGATCGCCGAGATCGAGGCGGCCAAGAAGGACGGCGACACCCTCGGCGGCGTGGTCGAGGTGGTGGTCATGGGCCTGCCGGTCGGGCTGGGTTCGTTCACCAGCGGCGACAACCGGCTCGACAGCCAGCTCGCCGCCGCGGTGATGGGCATCCAGGCCATCAAGGGCGTGGAGATCGGCGACGGCTTCGAAACGGCCCGCCGCCGCGGTAGCCGCGCCCACGACGAGATGTATCCCGGACCCGACGGCGTGGTCCGCTCGACCAACCGCGCGGGCGGGCTCGAGGGCGGCATGACCAACGGGCAGCCGCTGCGGGTGCGCGCCGCGATGAAACCCATCTCCACCGTGCCGCGGGCGCTGGCCACCGTCGACCTGGCGACCGGTGACGAGGCCGTTGCCATCCACCAGCGCTCGGACGTGTGCGCGGTGCCGGCCGCCGGCGTCGTGGTCGAGGCCATGGTGGCGTTGGTGCTGGCCCGGGCGGCGCTGGAGAAATTCGGCGGTGATTCGCTCACCGAAACCCGCCGCAACATCGAGGCGTATCAGCGCGCCGTCGCCGACCGGGAAGCGCCGGCCGCCCGGGGTACCGCGTGATGGCACCCAGGGCGGTACTGGTCGGGTTGCCGGGTTCGGGCAAGTCCACCATCGGGCGGCGCCTGGCCAAGGCGCTCGGCGTCGGGTTCCTCGACACCGACGCGGCGATCGAGCAGCAGACCGGGCGCAGCATCGCCGACATCTTCGCCGCGGACGGGGAGCAGGAGTTCCGCCGCATCGAGGAGGGCGCGGTGCGCGCCGCGTTGGCCGACCATGACGGCGTGGTGTCGCTCGGAGGTGGGGCCGTCACCAGCCCGGGGGTGTGCGCGGCGCTCGCCGGCCACACCGTCATCTACCTGGAGATCAGCGCCAACGAGGGCGTGCGGCGCACCGGCGGCAGCGCCGTGCGCCCGCTGCTCGCCGGCCCGGACCGCGCCGAGAGATACAAAGCGCTGATGGCCGAGCGGGCCCCGCTGTACCGGCGCGTGTCGACGATCCGCGTCGACACCAACCGCCGCAATCCCGGGGCGGTGGTGCGCTACATCGTGTCCCGGCTGCAGACCCCCGAGAACGCCCACGCGGAGGCCGCGACATGACCCACACCGTGCAGGTGGCCGTCGACCCGCCCTACCCGGTGATCATCGGCACCGACCTGGGCGACCAGCTGGTCGAACTGCTCTGCGACCGGCACCGGGTGGCCATCGTGCACCAACCGGCGCTCGCGCAAACCGCCGAAGCGATCCGAAGCCGCTTGGCGGACAAGGGCGTTGACGCGCACCGCATCGAAATCCCGGACGCCGAGGCCGGAAAGGACCTACCCGTCGTGGGCTTCCTCTGGGAAGTCTTGGGCCGCATCGGGATTGACCGCAAAGACGCGTTGGTCAGCCTTGGCGGCGGCGCCGCCACCGACGTCGCCGGGTTCGCGGCGGCCACCTGGCTACGCGGCGTCGACATCGTCCACATCCCCACCACGTTGCTCGGCATGGTCGACGCGGCCGTCGGCGGCAAGACGGGCATCAACACCGACGCGGGCAAGAACCTGGTGGGCGCGTTCCATCAGCCGCTGGCGGTGCTGGTCGACCTGGCGACCCTGGAAACGTTGCCGCACAACGAACTCGTCGCCGGGATGGCCGAGGTGGTCAAGGCCGGCTTCATCGCCGACCCGGTGATCCTCGATCTCATCGAGGCCGACCCGCAGGCCGCCCTGGACCCCGCGGGTGACGTGCTTCCGGAGCTGATCCGGCGCTCGATCGCCGTCAAGGCCGAGGTCGTCGCCGCCGACGAGAAGGAGTCGGAGCTGCGCGAAATCCTGAACTACGGCCACACCTTGGCGCACGCGATCGAGCGCAGGGAGCGCTACGAGTGGCGGCACGGCGCCGCGGTGTCGGTGGGCCTGGTGTTCGCCGCGGAACTGGCCAGGCTCGCCGGCCGGCTCGACGACGCGACCGCGCAGCGCCATCGCACCGTCCTGTCGGCGCTCGGACTGCCGGTCGGTTACGACGCCGAGGCGTTGCCGCAACTGCTGGAATACATGGCCCAGGACAAGAAGTCGCGCGCCGGGGTGCTGAGGTTCGTGGTGCTCGACGGGCTGGCCAAGCCGGGGCGGCTGGCCGGCCCCGACCCGTCGCTGCTGGCGGCGGCATACGCGGGGCTGTCCGACGGAGAGGACGCCTGATGAGCACCACCGTCAACGTCATCAATGGCCCGAACCTCGGCCGGCTGGGCCGCCGTGAGCCCGAGGTGTACGGGGACACCACGCACGACCAACTGGCCGAGCTCATCGAGCGGGAGGCCGCCGCGCTCGGCCTGAAAGCCGTTGTGCGCCAGAGCGACAACGAAGCCCAACTGCTGGACTGGATCCATTCGGCCGCCGACGCGGGCGAACCGGTGATCCTCAATGCCGGCGGGCTGACCCACACGTCGGTCGCGCTGCGCGACGCGTGCGCCGAGTTGCGCGCGCCCCTGATCGAGGTGCACATCTCCAATGTGCATGCCCGCGAAGACTTTCGGCGGCACTCGTACCTCAGCCCGGTCGCGACGGGGGTGATCGTCGGGCTGGGAATCCAGGGCTACCTGCTCGCCCTGCGCTACCTGGCCGAAGCCGCCAAGGGTTAGCCCCTGCCGGGCGCGTTGCCCGGCGTGGTGGGCTCGTCGCCGGCCTTGCGGATCACCTCGGTTTTGGGCTCGGCCTCGGTCTTGGGGATCGTTTCGGTGGGCGCCTCACGCTCGGTGGTGCCCACCGTTTCGGTGGGCGCCTCACGCTCGGCCGTGGCGACCGCCGCGGTCCGCTCCTCGTGCCGCGCTCCAGCCGTGGGGATCTCCCCGGTCGGCGCGTCGTCACCGCGCACCGCCGAGAACACGTCAGTGTCGCTGTCCCGCCCTTCCCTGTCGCCAAGGCCGTGGCGCTTCTCCGGCTCCTTCTCGAACTGCCGGTCCACCCGCCAGCGGCCGATGGTTACGCCGATGATCCCGGGCAGGAACACGCAGAGCGCGGTGAACGCCGCGAACGTGGTCAGCTCGTTGATCAGGCCACCGGTGTAGAGACCCTTGTACACCAGCGCGATGAGCCAGGAGACGGCGCCGGATAGGACGCCGGCCACCAGGCCGGCCAGCAGCCAGGTCATCGCCAGATCGCGGCGCCGGTCCGGGTCCCGGTTCGCGTGGGCATCGGCCCGGCCGTCGAATACCCCCCAAACGACCACGCCGATGATGAACAAAAGCAGCAGCACCACGCTAAAAAGCCCGGCCTGCGTCTGCCATGCGTTTATCAACGCGCCTTGGAACAAGCGAACGATTACCATCGCCGCGGCGTAGACCAATCCGCGCAGCATCCAGGACCTCATGGGCAATCAGCGTAGCGAGTACCGTCAAGGGTCGTGACACATTCTCAGCGCCGGGACAACCTGAAGGCGCAAATTCGAGCCGGCGGACTGGACGCGCTGCTGGTCAGCGACCTGAACAACGTGCGCTACCTATCCGGGTTCACCGGCTCGAACGGCGCGTTGCTGGTTTTCGCCGACGATCGCGGCCCGGTGCTGGCCACCGACGGCCGGTATCGCACCCAGGCCGCGGAGCAGGCGCCCGGACTCGAGATCGCCATCGAACGCGCCCTCGGGCGCTACCTGGTCGGCCGGGCCGCCGAGGACGGCGTCGAGAAACTGGGCTTCGAAAGCAACGTGGTGACCGTCGACGCCTTCGACGTCCTGACCAGCGAGCTCGGCGAGCGCAAGGCGGCCACCGAGCTGGTGCGGGCCGCCGGGACCGTCGAGGCGCTGCGCGAGGTCAAGGACGACGGTGAGGTGGCGCTGCTGCGGCTGGCCTGCGAGGCGGCCGACGCCGCCCTCGCCACGCTGGTGGAGCGGGGCGGCCTGCGGCCCGGCCGGTCCGAGCGTGAGGTGAGCCGGGAGCTCGAGGCGCTGATGCTCGACCACGGCGCCGACGCGATCTCGTTCGAGACCATCGTGGCCGCCGGGCCGAATTCGGCGATCCCGCATCACCGTCCCACCGACGCCGCGCTGGCGGCCGGGGACTTCGTGAAGATCGACTTCGGCGCGCTGGTGGCCGGCTATCACTCCGACATGACCCGCACCTTCGTGCTCGGCAAGGCCGCCGACTGGCAGCTGGAGATCTATCAGCTGGTCGCCGACGCCCAGCGGGCCGGGCGGGAGGCGTTGCGGGCGGGCGCCAACCTGCGCGACGTCGACGGCGCGGCGCGCCAGCTGATCGTCGACGCGGGCTACGGCGAGCAGTTCGGCCACGGGCTGGGGCACGGCGTGGGGTTGCAGATCCACGAGGCGCCGGGGATCGGCGCCACGTCCACCGGCACGTTGCTGGCCGGTTCGGTGGTGACCGTCGAGCCGGGCGTCTACCTGCCGGGCCGCGGCGGCGTGCGCATCGAGGACACCCTGGTCGTGCCCGGCGAATCCGCGGCGACCCGCGGGCAGGCGCCGGAGTTGCTCACCCGGTTTCCGAAGGAGTTGGCGGTTCTGGCCTAGCCGAACCGCGCGGTTCGGCGGCCTGGCGGCCGGGGGTAAAGTCGGGTGGCGTGAATGGGGTGGAGCCAATCGAGCGTGGGCTGACGCGCTTGCGGGATTTTCGGTGGGAGCTGAGCGCCCAGCCCCTGCGGGAGCTGCGGCTAGAGATCGACATCGTGTATTTCCCAGTCCCGGTGCCGTTTTCCGGCGGGAGAAAGCTCAACGTCCCCTTCTTGACGATGATCAAGCGGCTGCGGCCTTCGCCGAGCGAGCCGGCCGAGGCCGGCCCCTAACGCGGGAGCTTCCCGCCGCCACCCGACGCGCGGGCGTCGGCCGCGTCGCGCTTTAGACTGACGGACAAATTGCAGACAGTTCGCGAACGACTGTCCATCCTCTAGGAGATACACCGAACCGTGGCAAGCACCGCCGATTTCAAGAACGGACTGGTGCTGGTGATCGACGGCCAGCTCTGGCAGATCGTCGAGTTCCAGCACGTCAAACCGGGCAAGGGTCCGGCCTTCGTGCGCACCAAGCTGAAGAATGTGCTTTCCGGCAAGGTCGTCGACAAGACGTACAACGCCGGCGTGAAGGTGGAGACGGCCACCGTCGACCGGCGCGACGCCACGTACCTGTACCGCGACGGCTCGGACTTCGTGTTCATGGACAGCCAGGAC
Source organism: Mycobacterium sp. 852002-30065_SCH5024008 (assembly GCF_001665645.1). Classification (NCBI taxonomy): domain Bacteria; kingdom Bacillati; phylum Actinomycetota; class Actinomycetes; order Mycobacteriales; family Mycobacteriaceae; genus Mycobacterium; species Mycobacterium sp. 852002-30065_SCH5024008. Next base: position 14,817 of record NZ_LZSZ01000107.1, read on the forward strand.
TACGAGCAGCACCCGCTGCCGGAGTCGCTGGTCGGCGACGCCGCCCGGTTCCTGCTGGAGGGCCTGCCGGTGCAGGTGGCGTTCCACAACGGGGCCCCGCTCTACCTCGAGCTGCCGGTGTCGGTCGAGATGGAGGTCACCCACACCGAGCCGGGCCTGCAGGGCGACCGGTCCAGCGCCGGCACCAAACCCGCCACCGTGGAGACCGGGGCGGAGATTCAGGTGCCGCTGTTCATCAACACCGGCGACAAGCTGAAGGTGGACACGCGCGACGGCAGCTATTTGGGGCGCGTCAACGCGTGAGCAGGCCCGTCAGGGGGCGCCATCAGGCCCGCAAGCGTGCCGTCGACCTGTTGTTCGAGGCCGAGGCCCGCGGGCTGGGCCCGGCCGAGGTCGCCGACGGGCGCGCCGCGCTGGCCGCGGCGAACTCGGAGGTGGCGCCGTTGCAGCCGTACACGGTCGCGGCCGCCCGGGGGGTCGGGGAACACGCCGCCCACATCGACGACCTGATCAGCTCGCATCTGCAGGGCTGGACGCTGGACCGGCTGCCCGCCGTCGATCGCGCCATCCTGCGGGTCGCGGTGTGGGAGCTGCTCTACGCCGACGACGTCCCGGAGCCGGTCGCCGTGGACGAGGCCGTGCAGCTGGCCAAGGAGCTGTCCACCGACGACTCGCCGGCCTTCGTCAACGGCGTGCTGGGCCAGGTCATGCTGGTGACGCCGCAGATCCGGGCGGCCGCCGCCGCGGTGCGTTCGAGTGCGGCGGCCGCGCCGGAAACCGAGGAACGCCAGGCGTGAGCCGGCTGGAGCTGCGCGCCGTCGTCGCGGGGTTGCTGGCCGCGACGGTGGTGCTGGGTGCCGTGGTCTGCGCCGCCTTCGGCTGGACCATCGTCGCGTCGGCGCTGTCGATCTACGCGCTCGCGGTGGGCGCCTGGCTGTATCACTGCGTCGAGCGGCTGATCGTGGCCCGCCGCATCAGCACGGTTCGCACCGCCGCGAGGCCGCTGCAGCCGCTGCTGCCCGTGATGGCCGCGATCATGGGCCTGACCCAGGCCGTGGTGCGATCGCTGTCCGACGTCACCGAGTTGCCGGCCCGCCGCTGGGACCTTCCGGTACTGCGCTGGGTGGACAGCACGCGCGTCAACCGGCGCATCGTGGACGCTGACGAGGATGACGACGAGCTGAACAGCTGAGGAGAGCTCACGCGAAACGATCACGTGGGCCGCGCGGCGGGGTGAGAATACAAGTCGCTCAGAAAACAGGTGAGGTCATGACTCGATACACCACCCAGCCGCGACGACTCCGCGTCTCCGCGCTGGCGGCGGTGGCCAACCCGTCCTACGCCCGCGTCGACACGTGGAATCTGCTCGACGACGCGTGCCGCCACCTCGCCGAGGTCGACCTGGCCGGGCTCGACAAGACCCACGACGTGGCCAGGGTGAAGCGCCTGATGGACCGCATCGCCGCCTACGAGCGGTACTGGCTGTATCCGGGGGCGGCGAACCTGGCGACGTTCCGCGCGCACCTCGAGAGCCTGTCCACGGTGCGGCTCACCGAAGAGGTTTCCATGGCCGTCCGGCTGCTGAGCGAATACGGCGACCGCGCAGGGCTTTTCGACACCTCGGCGCCGCTGGCCGACCAGGAGCTGGTAGCCCAGGCCAAACAGCAGCAGTTCTACACCGTTTTGCTCGCCGACGACGCGCCCGCGACGGCCCCGGACTGTCTGGCCGAATGCCTGCGGGACCTGCGCAACCCGTCCGACGATGTGCAGTTCGAGATCCTGGTGGTGCCCAGCGTCGAAGACGCCATCACCGCGGTCGCCCTGAACGGCGAGATCCAGGCCGCCATCATCCGCGACGACCTGCCGCTGCGCTCCCGCGACCGGCTGCCGCTGATGAACACGCTGCTCGGGCCCAACGAGGATGCGGACGGGGTCATTCCCGACCGTGCCAACGACTGGGTGGAGTGCGGCGAGTGGATCCGGGAGTTGCGGCCCCACATCGACCTGTATCTGCTGACCGACGAGTCCATCGCGGCGGGCGATGACACCGAGCCCGACGTCTACGACCGGACGTTCTACCGACTCAACGATGTCACCGACCTGCACAGCACCGTCCTCGCCGGGCTTCGAAACCGTTACGCCACACCATTTTTCGATGCGTTGCGGGCGTATGCGGCGGCACCGGTCGGCCAATTCCACGCGCTGCCCGTCGCGCGAGGTGCCAGCATCTTCAACTCGAAGTCGTTGCAGGACATGGGCGAGTTCTACGGCCGCAACATCTTCATGGCCGAGACCTCGACCACGTCCGGCGGCCTGGACTCGTTGCTCGACCCGCACGGCAACATCAAGAAGGCGATGGACAAGGCCGCGCACACGTGGAATTCCGACCACACGTATTTCGTCACCAACGGGACGTCCACCGCCAACAAGATCGTCGTCCAGTCCCTGACCCGGCCGGGCGACATCGTGCTGATCGACCGCAACTGCCACAAGTCGCATCACTACGGGCTGGTGCTGGCGGGTGCGTACCCGTTGTACCTGGATGCTTATCCGTTGCCGCAGTTCGCGATCTACGGGGCCGTGTCGCTGCGCACGATCAAGCAGACGCTGCTGGGTCTCGAGGCGGCCGGCCAGCTGGACCGGGTGCGCATGCTGCTACTGACCAACTGCACCTTCGACGGCGTGGTCTACAACCCGCTGCAGGTCATGCAGGAGGTGCTGGCGATCAAGCCGGACATCTGCTTCTTGTGGGACGAGGCGTGGTACGCGTTCGCGACCGCCGTGCCCTGGGCCCGGCAGCGGACCGCGATGGTGTCGGCCGAGCGTCTCGAGCGGATGCTGGCTTCGCCGGAATACGCTGCCGAGTACCGGGATTGGGCGGCGTCGATGGAAGGGGTCGACCGCTCGGAGTGGGTCGACCGCCCGCTGTTGCCCGACCCCGCCCGCGCGCGGGTCCGCGTGTACGCGACGCATTCGACGCACAAGTCGCTGTCGGCGCTTCGGCAGGCGTCGATGATCCACGTCCGCGACCAGGATTTCAACGCCCTGGCCCGCGATGCGTTCGGTGAGGCGTTCCTGACCCACACCTCGACGTCACCCAACCAGCAACTGCTGGCGTCGCTGGACCTGGCGCGCCGGCAGGTCGACATCGAGGGCTTCCAGCTGGTCCGGCAGACCTACGACATGGCGCTGGTATTCCGCCACCGGGTGCGCCGAGACCGGTTGATCAGCAAGTGGTTCCGCATCCTCGACGAGTCCGATCTGGTGCCCGAGGAGTTCCGGGCGTCGTCGGTGAGTTCCTACCGCGAGGTCCGGCAGGGGGCGCTGGCCGAGTGGAACGAGGCGTGGCGGTCCGATCAGTTCGTGCTGGACGCGACGCGGGTGACGTTGTTCGTCGGCAAGACGGGGATGAACGGGTACGACTTCCGCGAGAAGATCCTGATGGACCGATTCGGCATCCAGATCAACAAGACGTCGATCAACAGCGTGCTGTTGATCTTCACCATCGGTGTGACATGGTCGAGCGTGCACTATCTGCTCGATGTATTACGCAGGGTGGCAATCGATTTCGACCGCGCCGAGAACGCCGCCAGCGTCGCCGACCGGGCGCTGCAGGAGCGTCACGTCGAGGAGATCACGCAGGACCTGCCGCACCTGCCCGACTTCAGCGAGTTCGACGTCGCCTTCCGGCCGGTGGACGCGTGCATCTTCGGCGACATGCGGTCGGCCTTCTACGCCGGATACGAGGAGTCCGATCGCGAGCACGTCCTGATCGGCATGGCGGGCCGGCGTTTGGCGGAGGGCAAGACGCTGGTGTCCACCACGTTCGTGGTGCCCTACCCGCCGGGCTTCCCGGTTTTGGTCCCCGGTCAGGTGGTGTCCAAGGAGATCATCTACTTCTTGGCCCAGCTCGACGTGAAAGAGATCCACGGCTACAACCCCGACCTGGGGCTGTCGGTGTTCACCGAGGTGGCGCTGGCGCGGATGGAGGCCCAGCGGAACGCGGCGCTGGCGGCGGTGGGTACGGCGTATCCCTCGTTCGAGTTGCCGTCGGACGCTTCGGGCATGAACGGCGCCGGCAATGGTGACCGTACCGCGCGAGCCGTCAGCGAAGGCGCCTGAGGCTAGGGACGCGACGGGGCCGAGTATCGGGGGGTGGGCTGCGCCCAGCCGAGCTCGCCTGCCCGGATCCCTCGGGTGATCTCGTCGCCGCGGGCCGGGCTGCCGGCCGGCGCCGTTTCCGGACAGCCGCAGCTGAGGGTGCTGAACGGGCTCGGGTCGGCGCCTGCGGGGCCCGCTGCCACCAACCCCAATCCGACGGCGATGGCGGCGTAGACCAGCATTCGCGTGGTCGCGCGGTTCTTGTGACCCGCCGGGCGTGCAGTACCAGACATGACGGTGTCAGCGTAGGAGCCGATCGCTGAGAAGCCGCTGAGAAGAGTGCTGACCTCGGTGTTTCCCAACGGTGCGCGGCCCTGCAGAATCGGAGGGGTGCTGTCGCCTCGCCTCCCGCACGGGGGCATCGCCGCTCGCTCGGCCGCTGTGTCGGCTGTCGTCGTGCTCTGCGCCCTTGCCCTCGCCGGCGCGGGACTGGACGCGATCCTGTACCGGTCGCTACTGGTGGGCGTCGATTATGCCGCCGCCGAAAGAGTTCGCGACCTGGCGAACGCGCTGCAGGCCGAGCTGCCGGCCGGCCTCGACAACGCCCTGTTGACCACCGACCCCAGGGTGGTCGCCGTGCAAGTGATCGCCCCCGACGGCAGGGTGGTCAAGCGGTCGCGTTCCGCACCCGCCACGCCGCTCGTTCCCGTGAGCGAGTTCGACTTCGCGCTGCGTCGCGGCCTGTCTGACGACGCGGTGGCGGGTGACGACATGCGCGTCAGCGGTCGGCGGGTCGCAACCCCGTCCGGCGATTACACGGTGCTCGTTGGCGGGGGGAGCGAGGCGGTCGAGGAGACCGCGCGGACCGTCGCCCTGCTCCTGGCGGCCGGTGCGCCCATCGTCATCGCGGGGGCGGCGGTCGCGACGTTCGTGCTGGTTCGCCGGTCGCTGCGATCGGTGGACGCGATCCGCGCGCGGGTGGCCGAGATCTCGACCTCCGACCTGGCCGAGCGGGTGCCGGTGCCCAACGGCCGCGACGAGATCGCCGCTCTGGCGGTGACCATGAACCGGATGCTGTCCCGTATCGAAGCCGGCCACCGTGCGCAACAGCGCTTTATCGGCGACGCGTCGCATGAACTGCGCAGCCCGCTGGCCACCATCATCTCCGGGCTGGAAGTCGCCGAGGCCCACCCAGACCTGCTCGACGCCGAGTTGGCGGTCAACACCCTGCTTCCCGAGGCGCAACGCATGCACGCGCTGATCGAAGACCTGCTGCTGCTGGCCCGCGCCGACGAGCAGAGCCTGGTGCGGCGCAAGGAAGTACTCGCCCTCGATGAGGTCGCCGACGTCGAGGTCGCCCGCGTGCGACGGGAGGCGCGCTGCGCAATCGACACCGACATCGGCCCGGTGCGCTGCACCGGCGACCCGATGGCCATCTCGCGAATGATCCGCAACCTGGTGGAAAACGCTGTCCGCCATGCCACTTCGCGTGTCGCCGTGGAAGTCGGCAGCGGCAACGGGACGGCCACTGTTACCGTCAGCGATGACGGCCCGGGGATCTCCCCGGCCGACCGGACCCGGGTGTTCGAGCGCTTCGTGCGTCTGGATTCCGACCGTGCCCGCAGCGGCGGGGGAGCCGGCCTGGGCCTCGCGATCGTCGCCGAGGTGGTCGCCGCTCACGGCGGCTCGGTCGCCATCGAGGACCGGGCGGGCGGCGGAACCCGGATGGTGGTGTCCCTGCCGCTACACGACCCTCAGCACAGCAGCCGGTAGCCGACGCCCCGAATCGTTTCGATGGTGTTGGTGCCGAAGGGAATATCGATCTTGCGACGCAGATATCCCACGTAAACCTCCACCACGTTGTCGGGCCCGCGGTAGTGCGCATCCCACACGTTGCGAAGTATCTCGGCCTTGGTCACGACCATGTCCTTGTTGCGCATGAGGAATTCGAGCACCCCGAATTCCCTGGGGGTCAACGTGATCGGGGCGGAGTCACGGTGGACGGTGTGCCGCGCTGGGTCCAGGCGCAGCGATCCCGCGGCCAGCACCGCGGGCCGCTCCGGCACGCCGCGGCGCATCAGGGCCCGCAGCCGCGCCACCAGCACCCGAAACGAGAACGGTTTGGTCAGGTAGTCGTCGGCTCCCAGGTCGAAAGCGTCCGTTTCGTCGTACTCACCGTCCTTGGCCGTCAGCATCAGGACCGGCGTCCAGACGTTTTGCGCCCGCATCCGGCGCAGCACCTCGTATCCGCTGTGGCCGGGCAGCATGATGTCGAGGATCACCACGTCGAAGCCGGTGTCAACCGCCTCCCGTAGGCCGTCGACGCCCGTGCCGACGGCCACGACGACGAATCCCTCCGCCTTGAGCCCCCGAGCGAGAGTGGCCGACAGCCGCGCCTCGTCCTCGACGAGAAGGACTCTCATGCCATCACGCCTCTTCGTGGGCCGCGCCGGGGTGGTGTCCCGGCCGCTGCGGCAGGACGGCGATCAACGCCACGATGATCGCCGCGATCACGGCCGAGGCCAGCGGGCGGCTCAGGTTGAGGCCGCCGTCGGCGACCGGCTTGTCGATGAAGTCGCCGATCGTTGCGCCCAATGGGCGGGTCAGGATGAACGCAACCCAGAACAACGCGACCCGCGATACGGCGGTCCAGTAGTAGAGCGCGATGACGACGGCAAGGCCGGCGGCGAACACCAACGCCCCACGCTCGTAACCGAATCCGCGAGTGTCCGCGAGCCAGTCGCCCAGCGCGGTGCCCAGGGTCTGCGAGAACGTGATGGTTGCCCAATAGAAGGCCTCGACTTTCGGCGTCGAGACGGTGGTAACCGACACGGTGCCCTCCGACCACCGCCACAGGCCCAAGGTGGCCAGGAGGCAACCCAGGAGCAGGAGCGACCCGCCGGTGTAACCGATGCCGAGCGATCGGTCGGCGAAGTCGGCCAGCGTCGTGCCGAACGTCGTCGACGCCACGATCGTCGCCCAGTACAGGCTCGCGTGGAAGCGTTTGGCGACGATCTGAGCGGCAACCAGCACCACCAGCGCGACGCCGAAAAGGGCGACCCCGGCCGCGTAGCCCCAGTTCAGCGTCATCGTGACGGTGTCGCCGCCCGTCTCGCCCAACGTGGTCGCCAAGATCTTGATGATCCAGAAGCCCAGGGTGACCGCCGGCACCTTGGTCAACGCTTGCCGCGAAAGGTCACTCATCCACAGTCATCTTCCGGTGTCGTCGTTGATGCATTCCTAGGGTAGTCGCGCTGAGAAGACGCTGAGGGCCCGGATAAGAAACCGCTGTGTCCACACTGTGAATCGCCGTGTCGAATGGTCGTCCCACCGGGATCCCAAAAGGCCAGGCGCACAATGCAGTTCCGCACTTCGGGCCACGGGGGCCGGTGCGTGGACGCTGAGCTTTTTGTGTCAATTACCTTAGCGTTCAATAAGTTACAGCGATCTCGGCGCCAGGCGCCGGGTGAACGTCGTGCCACGATGGATTGCATGCTTTCCGGGGCCGGTAGCGCTAGCCAACTGGGCGCGGGTGCGCGCTGGTCGGTCATGATCGTCTCCTTGGGGGTGACGGCAACGTCGTTCCTGTTCATCAATGGCGTTGCGTTCCTGATCCCGTCGCTGCAGGCCCGCCGCGGCATCCCGCTGACCGAAGCCGGCCTGGTGTCGTCCATGCCGAGCTGGGGGATGGTGGTAACGCTTGTGCTCTGGGGCTGGGTGCTGGACCGCGTCGGCGAGCGGCTGGTGCTGACGGCAGGCTCGGCGCTCACGGCGGCAGCGGCCTACGCCGCGGCGTCTGCCCATTCGATGGTGGCCATCGGTGTCTTCCTCTTTCTCGGTGGGATGGCCGCGGCCAGCTGTAACACCGCCGGCGGGCGGCTGGTGTCCGCGTGGTTCCCGGCGCACCAACGGGGCCTGGCGATGGGCATCCGCCAGGCCGCGCAGCCGTTGGGCATCGCGTTGGGCGCGTTGGTGATTCCGGAGCTGGCCGAGCGCGGTCCCCGTTCGGGGCTGATGTTCCTCGCCCTCATGTGCACGGTGGCGGCAGCGGCCAGCACGCTGGGGATCGTCGATCCGCCGCGGAAATCACGCCAGGCAGCCACCGACACGGAACTGGCGAGTCCATATCGCGGGTCGTTCGTGCTGTGGCGGATTCACGCGGTGGGCGCCCTGCTGATGATGCCGCAAACGCTGACGGTGACGTTCATGCTCGTGTGGCTGATGAATCGCCATGGCTGGTCGGTCGCGGCGGCCGGCGGTTTGGTCACCCTGAGTCAGCTGCTGGGCGCGGTGGGCCGAATCGCGGTCGGGCGGTGGTCGGATCGCGTCGGCTCGCGGATGCGGCCGGTCCGCGCCATCGCCATCGCCGCCGCGCTGGCGCTGTTCCTGCTTGCCCTCACCGACGGCACCGGGTCGGGCTACGACGTGTTGCTCATGGTCGCCATCGCGGTGATCGCGATGCTCGACAATGGGCTCGAGGCCACCGCCATCACCGAGTTCGCCGGCCCGTTCTGGAGCGGGCGCGCCCTGGGCGTGCAGAACACCACTCAGCGGCTGATGGCCGCCGCCGGGCCGCCACTCTTCGGCGCGCTGATCGTCGCCGCCGAATACCCGCCCGCCTGGGCGCTTTGCGCGCTGTTCCCGTTGGCGGCCGTCCCGCTGGTGCCCACCCGGCTGCGACCGTCGGGACCGGAGAACCCGAAAAGTGCTGCGCCATCACGATTTACGCTGAATCGGGAGGTGACTGCCGCTAAGTGATCGCGCTCGACGAAGCCGGGCGCTGGGCGAAGCCGGGTAGCCGGCGATCGAGTGTGCGCTGACGGCTTTCAGTGTGCATTCACGGCGGCGACACGCCGGTGACTCCCGCCCTGGACGCACACTGGACTCAGCGCAGAATCCTGGCGTAGAGCAGGCTGTCTTGCGGCTCGGGCCCCAAGTTGGGGTAGACGGCGTGGCGGGCCAGCCGGCCCTCCAACACGAAACCGGCCCGCTCCAGCAACCGCGCCGAACGCACGTTCTCCACATTGCAGGTGGCCCACACCCGATACACCCCCCGGTCGCTGTCGAGCGCGGTCAACAGCATGTCGATCACCTCGGCCATCAAACCCTTGCCCCACCACCGGCGACCCAGGCAATAACCGATTTCGACCGAGTGCGGCACCGGACGCCTGCAACTGGCCAGCCCGACGACCTCACCGCTGTGCCGCAACTCGATCGCCCAGGTCCGCTCGTCGGCCGTGGCGTTGAGCTTCTCGGTGATCACCCGCCGCGTCGCCGCCACGTCGGGATGCGGCGCCCACATCAGGTACTTGGTGACCTCGGGGTCGCGGGCGACCCGCTGGAACAGTGCCCCGGCGTCGTCGAGCACGGGCCGGCGCAACACCAGCCGGGGCCCGGTGATGCGGTCGGGTGGGTAATCGGCCACGGCGCTAGAGGCCGAGCGCTTGATAGGTGCGGCGGACGAATTTCGGCTGCGCCGATTGGAGCTTCGCCAGCGAGGTGTTACCGGCTACCGCCGCCGACACGTCCGCGGACATGTCGGGCAGGTTCTGCACCAGATAGATCAAGACCAGGTCGGCGCTCGGATCGGCCTGCCACCACGTCCCGTAGGCACCCGGCCAGCTGAACGTCCCGAGGCCGCCCGGCCCGAACAACGGCGCGCTCTTGGCGGGGTCGGTCACCACCGACAGGTTCAGGCCGAAGCCGCGGCCCACCCAATACGGCGCCCCGAGGAAGTTGTGCCGCTTCTGTTCGTCGGTGAGCCGGTCGGTGCGCATCAGGCGGGCGGATTCGGGTGACAACACCCGCACGCCGTCGATCGTTCCTTCGCCGAGCAGCATCCGCACGAAACGCAGGTAGTCGTCGGCGGTCGACCACAGGCCGCCACCGGCGTTGGGGAAGGACGGCGGCGTGATGTGCGGCGGCCCCATCGCGTCGTGGTGCAGTTGGCCCTGCCCGTCGAGCCGGTACATGGTCGCGGCGCGCCGGCGTGCCTCGGGGGACACGAAGAACCCGGTGTCGGGCATGCCCACCGGGCCCAGCACGCGTTCGTCGAGAACCTGGTGGAACGGCTTGTCCTCGACGCGTGCCGCGATGACGCCCAGCAGGTCGATGGAGTGGCTGTAGGTAAGTCGGTCGCCGGGCTGATGCACCAGCGGCAGCTTGGCCAGCTCGGCCAGCCAGGCGTCCGGGCCCTGGTTGAACGGCAGCCGCACGTAGGCCTTGGCGATCGGCCCGGACACCGAGAATCCGTAGGCCATGCCGCTGGTGTGGGTGAGCAGATCCTCGATGAGGATGGCGCGCCGCGCCGGATGCGTCCGGTCCAGGGGGCCGTGCGGGTCGTCGAGCACCCGTACGTCGGCCAGCTCGGGCGCCCAGCGCACGATCGGGTCTTTCAACGTCAGCTTGCCCTCGTCGACCAGGCTCATCACCGCCGCGACGGTGACCGGCTTGGTCATCGACGCGATCCGGAACAGCGTGTCGCGCTGCATCGGCAGGCCCGCGTCCACATCGCGGTGACCGATTTCGTTGACCTGCAGCACTTCTCCGCGCCGCCACACCAGCGTCAGCGCACCGGCGAGCAGTCCCGTGTCGCACACTTCGCGGATGGAGGCCGCATTGGCGTCGAGATTCACCCGAATCAGGTTAGCGTCGGGCCCGGGGGAGCCGCGGCCAAGGCTTCATCCACGGTGGGGTAGAGGTCGATGAACTCGTCGAGGCCCACGATGCGCAGCGGCCGGCTGGTGGCCGAGCCGTCGGCGGCCACCCGCAATGACGTCGGGCTGTTCTCGGTCAGGCGATGCACCTCGACGAGCACGGTGATGCCGGCAGAGGACAGGAAATCGACCTCGGTGAGGTCGATGACGAGCACCGCGGGCGTGTCGGCCAGGGCAATGTCGATATGCGTGGCGAGCGAGGGCGCGGTGATGATGTCCACCACACCACTGACCTGCAACACCACCGCGTCACCGGCATCGCGGCGGTTGACCCAGAATTCCTCGCTCCTCACCATCCGAACGTACTGTCTGCCCCGCAACGGGCCATCACCCGGGCCGACTCTTGGCCGGGAGGGTTCGGTCAGCGCCGCTGCGCGCGGACGTACCAGAACGCCATTTCGACCTGCGCGCCCTCGACCTCGCGGCGCATCGTGGCGGGCTCCAGCGACGCGATGTCCCAGCCCGCGCCGCCGAGGACGTCGCGCAGCGTGGACTCCGGGACCGCGGGTCGGGGCCACCGCTCGTCCGGGGCGTTGGCGTCGGAGAAGCAGCTGATCAGCAGCGTGGCGCGGGGCCTGGTCGCCCGGTGCACCGCGGCGGCGTAGTTGCGCTTGCCGTCGTCGTCGAGGCAGTGGAACATCCCGCTGTCGATAACGGTGTCGAACGCATCGGTATAGCCCTCCAGCTTGGTGGAGTCAGCCACCGCGAACGTCACGTCGACCCCAGCGTCATGGGCCCGGCGCTGGGCGGTGACCAGCGCGGTGGGCGAGATGTCGAGCCCGGTGACCCGGAACCCGTTCTGCGCGAGGTAGATGGCGTTGTCGCCGAGCCCGCAGCCGATGTCCAGGACGTCACCGTGGACCCAGCCGCCGGCGTGCCACGCGATGACGTTGTCCTTGGGCGCCTTGGTGTCCCACGGGGGTGTGGCCATCGGCGGGATGCCTTCGCCGGGGCTCTCGCCGCGGTAGAGCGCGTCGAAGTCCATTTGCTGCAATCTGGAGAAGCCCGAGCCCGTCATTTTCGCCAGGGTAGCGCGGCACGGTGTCGCCGTGTGTTCACACATCGCCACGTATCGCGGCCAAATTTCATGACGGTTTCGGTTGCGCAAAGGTACTGCAGCGTACCCGCGATGCAAGGGCCGGTACCGCCTCCTTGGCTTTAGTGTTGACTGCATGGCCGAACTGAACACTTGCGTGAAGCGCTGGCGCACAGCGCTTCACGTATCCGTGTCGGCATTGATGGTTGCCGCCCTCGGACTCGCCGGCACCCCGGTAGCTCATGCGGCTGCGGCCTCGGCGACGTTGTCGGTGGAACATGCGTGGCAGACGGGTTTCATCGCCAACTTCACCGTCACCAACTTGAGCATGGCGCCGCTAACCGATTGGCGGCTCGACTTCGACATGCCGGCGGGACAATCCGTCTTGCACACGTGGAACAGCACCGTCACCCAATCGGGCACCCACTACGTTCTCACCCCCGCGAACTGGAATCGCAGCATCGCACCGGGTGGCTCAGCCACAGGTGGCCTGAGAGGCGTGGTGAGCGGTTCCTTCTCGCCACCGTCGAATTGTCTGCTCAACGGGCAATACCCCTGCACCTAGCGGTGCCGCGCACTGAGGACGCGCCGTAGAGCGCGTCGAAGCCGCTTCGCTGCAGCGGGAGAAGCCCGAGCCCGGCGGGACACCTGGGACGGGTGGGGTGCAGCGGGCCTTCGGGGACGGCGCCACCCGTGCCTCGCGCCGTCGCGCCTTCGAAGAAGTGCTACGCTGCCGGGCAGTCGACATCCTTTAACGATCCGTCCGGCGAGGCGGAGAAGGAGGTCAAGTCTCGTATGGGTGCTTTGGGTGAGAGCGGCGTGGGCCGCGAATCCCGGGAATTGATGTCGGCGGCCGACGTGGGTCGCACCATTTCCCGTATCGCACACCAGATCATCGAAAAGACCGCTCTGGATAATCCCGACGCGCCGCGGGTGGTGCTGTTGGGCATCCCGACCCGCGGCGTGATCCTGGCCAAGCGCCTGGCCACCAACATCGACGAGTACAGCGGTGTTCAGGTCGGCCACGGCGGGCTCGACATCACCCTCTACCGCGACGATCTGATGCAGAAGCCGCCGCGGCCGCTCGAGGCCACCTCGATTCCCGCCGGCGGCATCGACGACGCGCTGGTGATCCTCATCGACGACGTGCTGTACTCCGGGCGCTCGGTGCGCTCCGCGCTGGACGCGCTGCGCGACGTCGGCCGCCCGCGGGTGGTGCAGCTGGCGGTGCTGGTCGACCGCGGCCACCGCGAGCTGCCGCTGCGCGCCGACTACGTCGGCAAGAACGTCCCCACCTCCCGCAGCGAGAGCGTGCACGTGCTGCTGGCCGAGCAGGACGGTCGTGACGGGGTGGTGATCTCGCGATGACGCGTCACCTGCTGGCCGCCGGCGACCTGAGCCGTGACGAGGCCACTGCCATCCTCGACGACGCGGACCGGTTCGCCGAGGCGCTGGTGGGCCGCGAGATCAAGAAGCTGCCGACGCTGCGCGGCCGCACCGTGATCACGATGTTCTACGAGAACTCCACCCGTACCCGGGTGTCGTTCGAGGTGGCCGGCAAATGGATGAGCGCCGACGTGATCAACGTCAGCGCGGCCGGATCGTCGGTGGGCAAGGGGGAGTCGCTGCGCGACACGGCGCTGACGCTGCGGGCGGCCGGCGCCGACGCGCTGATCATCCGGCACCCGGCGTCCGGGGCGGCGCACCTGCTCGTCGACTGGACGTGCGCCGGCAACGACTCCGGCCCCTCGGTGATCAACGCCGGGGACGGCACCCACGAGCACCCGACGCAGGCGCTGCTGGACGCGCTCACCATCCGCCAGCGCCTGGGCGGCATCGAGGGCCGGCGCATCGTGATCGTCGGCGACATCCTGCACAGCCGGGTCGCTCGCTCCAACGTCATGCTGCTGAACACCCTGGGCGCCGAGGTGGTGCTGGTGGCGCCGCCGACGCTGTTGCCGGTCGGCGTCGATGGGTGGCCGGTCACCGTGACCAACGACTTCGACGCCGAGTTGCCCGCCGCCGACGCCGTGTTGATGCTGCGGGTGCAGGCCGAGCGGATGAACGGCGGCTTCTTCCCGTCGGTGCGCGAATACTCCTCCCGCTACGGGCTTTCCGATCGCCGCCAGGCCATGCTGCCCGCCCACGCCGCGGTGCTGCACCCTGGGCCGATGCTGCGCGGCATGGAGATCGCATCGTCGGTTGCCGACTCGTCGCAATCGGCCGTGCTGCAACAGGTTTCCAACGGTGTGCACGTGCGGATGGCGGTGCTGTTCCATGTACTGGTGGGAGCGGAATCCGCCGGAAAAGAGGGCGTGGCATGAGCGTGCTGATCCGCGGGGTCCGGTTGTACGGCGAGGGCGATCGGGTCGACGTGCTGGTCGATGACGGCCAGATCGCCGAAATCGGTGCCAAGTTGGCGATCCGCGACACCGCCGACGTCATCGACGCCACCGGCCACGTGCTGCTGCCGGGACTGGTCGACCTGCACACCCATCTGCGCGAACCGGGCCGCGAGTACGCCGAGGACATCGAAACCGGTTCGGCCGCAGCGGCGTTGGGCGGCTACACCGCGGTGTTCGCGATGGCCAACACCAACCCGGTCGCCGACAGCCCGGTGGTCACCGACCACGTGTGGCACCGCGGCCAACAGGTCGGCCTGGTCGACGTGCACCCCGTCGGCGCCGTCACCGTCGGACTGGCCGGCGCGGAGCTCACCGAGATGGGCATGATGGCGGCCGGGGCCGGCCAGGTCCGGATGTTCTCCGACGACGGCATCTGCGTGCACGACCCGCTGGTGATGCGCCGCGCCCTTGAGTACGCCACCGGCCTGGGGGTGCTCATCGCCCAGCACGCCGAGGAACCCAGGCTGACCGTCGGCGCCGTCGCCCACGAGGGACCGACCGCCGCCCGGTTGGGGCTTTCGGGATGGCCGCGGGCCGCCGAGGAATCGATCGTGGCCCGCGACGCGCTGCTGGCGCGCGACGCCGGCGCCCGCGTCCACATCTGCCACGCGTCCACCGCGGGCACCGTCGAGATCGTGAGATGGGCTAAGGAGCAAGGGATTTCGATCACCGCCGAGGTCACCCCGCATCACCTGATGCTCGACGACGCCAGGCTGGCCAGCTACGACGGGGTGAATCGCGTCAACCCGCCGCTTCGCGAGGCCGCCGACGCGGTGGCGTTGCGGCAGGCCCTGGCCGACGGTGTCATCGACTGTGTGGCCACCGACCATGCCCCGCACGCCGAGCACGAGAAGTGCGTGGAGTTCGCCGCGGCCCGTCCCGGCATGCTGGGTCTGCAGACCGCGCTGTCGGTCGTGGTGCAGACGATGGTGACGCCCGGGCTGTTGACGTGGCGTGACGTCGCGCGGGTGATGAGTGAGAACCCCGCCCGCATCGTCGGGCTGCCCGATCACGGCCGCCCGCTGGAGGTGGGGGAGCCGGCCAACCTGACGGTGGTGGATCCCGACGCCACCTGGACGGTCGCCGGATCGGATCTGGCCAGCCGGTCGGCCAACACGCCATTCGAGTCGATGGCGCTGCCCGCCACCGTGACGGCGACCCTGTTGCGCGGCAAGATCACCGCGCGAGACGGGAAGTGCCCGGCATGAATTCAGGGACGCTGGTGGGGTCGCTGATCTTCGCGGCCGTGCTGGTGGTGGTGATAGCGGTGGTGATCCAGCTGATGATGCGCAGCTGGCGGCGCCGCTCGCTGCGGCAGGCGGAGCTGATCGGCGACCTGCCCGACGTGCCCGACCAGGTGGGCGCGGCGATGGTCACCACCCGCGGCCACTATTGCGGTTCCATGATGGCGCCGGATTGGCACGAGCGGATCGCGGCCGGCGATCTGGGTTATCGAACCCAAGGGGTGCTGACCCGCTATTCCGGCGGAATCATGGTGGAACGGCTGCGGGCCCAACCGATTTGGATTCCGAAGGACTCGATCAGCGCTATCCGCATGGAACGCAGCATGGGAGGCAGGACGCCGGCCCGGATCGGGATATTGGCGATTCGGTGGCGGCTGCCATCAGGAGTCGAGATCGACACCGGCTTTCGCGCAAACCACCGCGAAGACTACGCCGAGTGGCTGGAAGAGGAAGCAGCGTGACGAACAAGGCCCTACTGGTACTCGAGGACGGGCGGGTCTTCACCGGCACGCCGTTCGGCAAGGTCGGCGAAACGCTGGGCGAGGCCGTGTTTTCCACCGGCATGTCCGGCTACCAGGAGACGCTCACCGATCCCAGCTACCACCGGCAGATCGTGGTGGCCACCGCGCCCCAGATCGGCAACACCGGCTGGAACACCGAGGACGGTGAGAGTCGGGGCGACAAGATCTGGGTCGCCGGTTACGCGGTGCGCGACCCGTCGCCGCGCGCGTCGAACTGGCGCGCCACCGGCACCCTGGAGGACGAGCTGGTGCGCCAGCACATCGTCGGGATCGCCGGCATCGACACCCGGGCGGTGGTGCGCCACCTGCGCACCCGCGGATCGATGAAGGCGGGGGTGTTCTCCGGTGAGGCGCTGGCCGACACCGCCGAGTTGGTCGAGCGGGTGCGGGGGCAGCAGTCCATGCTGGGTGCCGACCTCGCCGGCGAGGTCAGCACCCCGGACCGCTACATCGTGGAACCCGAAGGGCCGCAACGCTTCACGGTGGTCGCGCTGGACCTGGGAATCAAGACCAACACCCCACGCAATTTCGCGCGCCGCGGCGTCCGCAGCCACGTGCTGCCGTCGTCGACGAGCTTCGAGCAGATCGCCGACATCAAGCCCGACGGCGTGTTCTTGTCCAACGGCCCCGGCGACCCCGCGACCGCCGACCACGTCGTCGCGCTCACCCGCGAGGTGCTGGGCGCCGGGATCCCGTTGTTCGGCATCTGTTTCGGCAACCAGATCCTGGGCCGGGCGCTGGGCCTGTCCACCTACAAGATGGTCTTCGGTCACCGCGGCATCAACATCCCGGTCATGGACCACGCCACCGGGCGGGTGGCGGTGACCGCGCAGAATCACGGCTTCGCGCTGGAAGGCGAAGCGGGCCAATCCTTCGACACGCCGTTCGGGCAGGCCGTCGTCAGCCACACCTGCGCCAACGACGGGGTGGTCGAGGGCGTCAAACTCGCTGACGGCCGGGCGTTCTCGGTGCAGTACCACCCCGAGGCCGCCGCCGGTCCACACGACGCGGAATACCTGTTCGACCAATTCATCGAGCTCATGGCCGCCCAACAGAGCGAAAGGGGGCGCTAGTGCCGCGTCGCACCGACTTGCGTCACGTGCTGGTGATCGGCTCGGGGCCGATCGTCATCGGCCAGGCGGCCGAATTCGATTACTCCGGCACCCAGGCCTGCCGGGTGCTGCGAGCGGAGGGGCTGCAGGTCAGCCTGATCAACTCCAACCCGGCCACCATCATGACCGATCCGGAATACGCCGACCACACCTACGTCGAGCCCATCACCCCGGCGTTCGTGGAACGGGTGATCGCCCAGCAGGCCGAGCGCGGCAACAAGATCGACGCGCTGCTGGCCACGCTGGGCGGGCAGACCGCGCTCAACACCGCGGTCGCGCTGTACGAGAACGGGGCGCTGGAGCGCCACGGTGTCGAGCTCATCGGGGCCGACATCGACGCCATCCAGCGCGGCGAGGACCGGCAGATGTTCAAGGACATCGTCGCCAAGGTCGGCGGTGAATCTGCCCGCAGCCGAGTGTGTTTCACCATGGAAGAGGTTCGCGAGACGGTCTCCGAGCTCGGCCTGCCGGTCGTGGTGCGGCCCAGCTTCACCATGGGCGGCCTCGGCTCGGGCATGGCGCGATCCATCGAGGAGGTCGACCGGATGGCCGGCGCCGGCCTGGCCGAAAGCCCCAGCGCCAACGTGCTGATCGAGGAATCGATCTACGGCTGGAAGGAATTCGAGCTCGAGCTCATGCGCGACGGCAACGACAACGTGGTCGTGGTGTGCTCGATCGAGAACGTCGACCCGATGGGCGTGCACACCGGTGACTCGGTCACCGTCGCGCCGGCCATGACGCTGACCGACCGGGAATACCAGCGGATGCGCGACCTGGGCATCGCAATCCTGCGCGAGGTCGGCGTGGACACCGGCGGCTGCAACATCCAGTTCGCGATCAACCCGACCGACGGCCGGCTGATCGTCATCGAGATGAACCCCCGGGTGTCTCGGTCCAGCGCGCTGGCCTCCAAGGCCACCGGCTTCCCGATCGCCAAGATCGCCGCCAAGCTGGCCATCGGGTACAGCCTCGACGAGATCGTCAACGACATCACCAAGGAAACGCCGGCCTGCTTCGAACCCACCCTCGACTACGTCGTCGTCAAGGCTCCGCGGTTCGCGTTCGAGAAGTTCCCCGGGGCGGACCCCACCCTGACCACCACGATGAAGTCCGTCGGCGAGGCAATGTCGTTGGGCCGCAACTTCATCGAGGCGCTCGGCAAGGTGATGCGATCGCTGGAGACCACCCGCGCGGGTTTCTGGACCAAGCCGGACCCGGACGGGGACGTCCACGAGGTGCTCGACCGGCTCCGCACCGCGACCGAGGGCCGGCTCTACGACATCGAACTGGCGCTGCGGCTGGGCGCCTCGGTCGAGCAGGTCGCCGAGGCCAGCGGCGTTGACCCGTGGTTCGTCGCCCAGATCGGCGAGCTGGGCAAGCTGCGCACCGAGCTGCTGGACGCCCCGGTGCTCGACACCGACCTGCTGCGCCGCGCCAAGCACAACGGGCTGTCGGACCGCCAGATCGCCGCGCTGCGGCCCGAGTTGGCGGGGGAGAACGGGGTGCGCTCGCTGCGTTCGCGGCTGGGCATCCACCCGGTGTACAAGACGGTGGACACCTGCGCAGCGGAGTTCGAGGCCAGGACGCCCTACCACTACAGCAGTTACGAACTCGACCCGGCGGCCGAGACGGAGGTGGCCCCGCAGGCCGAGCGCCCCAAGGTGCTGATCCTCGGGTCCGGACCCAACCGCATCGGCCAGGGCATCGAATTCGACTACAGCTGCGTGCACGCGGCAACCACGTTGAGCCAGGCCGGTTTTGAGACCGTGATGGTCAACTGCAACCCGGAGACGGTGTCCACCGACTACGACACCGCCGACCGACTGTACTTCGAGCCGCTGACCTTTGAGGACGTGCTGGAGGTGTTCCGCGCCGAGCAGCAGTCGGCCGGCGCGGGGCCCGGGGTGGCGGGCGTCATCGTGCAATTGGGCGGCCAGACCCCGCTCGGGCTGGCGCAGCGCCTCGCCGACGCCGGGGTCCCGATCGTGGGCACCCCGCCCGAGGCGATCGACTTGGCCGAGGACCGCGGCGCCTTCGGCGACGTGCTGCTGAGCGCCGGCTTGCCGGCGCCGAAATACGGCATGGCAACGACTTTCGCGCAGGCCCGCCGGATCGCCGACGAGATCGGTTATCCGGTGCTGGTGCGGCCGTCGTACGTGCTGGGCGGGCGCGGGATGGAGATCGTCTACGACGAGGAGACGCTGGAGGGCTACATCACCCGCGCCACCGAGCTCTCACCCGAGCACCCGGTGCTGGTCGACCGCTTCCTCGAGGACGCGGTGGAGATCGACGTCGACGCGCTGTGCGACGGCAGCGAGGTCTACATCGGCGGGATCATGGAGCACATCGAGGAGGCCGGCATCCACTCCGGCGATTCGGCATGCGCGTTGCCCCCGGTCACGTTGGGCCGCAGCGACATCGAGAAGGTGCGCCACGCGACGGAGGCCATCGCGCACGGCATCGGGGTGATCGGCCTGCTCAACGTGCAGTACGCCCTCAAGGACGACGTGCTCTACGTCCTGGAGGCCAACCCGAGAGCGAGCCGTACCGTTCCTTTCGTATCCAAGGCCACCGCAGTCCCGCTCGCCAAGGCGTGCGCCCGGATCATGTTGGGCGCCACCATTCCCCAGCTCCGCGCCGAAGGCATGCTGGCGGCTTCCCGGGACGGCGCCCACGCGGCGCAGAACGCCCCGATCGCGGTCAAGGAGGCGGTGTTGCCGTTCCACCGCTTCCGTCGCGCCGACGGGGCCGCCATCGACTCACTGCTGGGCCCCGAGATGAAATCGACCGGCGAGGTCATGGGCATCGACCGCGACTTCGGCAGCGCCTTCGCCAAGAGCCAGACCGCCGCGTACGGGTCGCTGCCGGCCGAGGGCACCATCTTCGTCTCGGTCGCCAACCGGGACAAGCGGTCGCTGGTGTTCCCGGTCAAGCGCCTTGCCGACCTGGGCTTCCGCGTCCTGGCCACCGAGGGCACGGCGGAGATGTTGCGCCGCAACGGGATTCCCTGTGACGAGGTTCGTAAGCACTTCGAGCCGGCGCAGCCGGGCCGCCCGGCCGTGTCCGCCGTCGACGCGATCAAGGCCGGCGAAATCGACATGGTGATCAACACGCCCTACGGCAATTCCGGCCCCCGCATCGACGGCTACGAGATCCGTTCGGCCGCGGTGTCGGTCAACATCCCCTGCGTCACAACGGTGCAGGGCGCGTCGGCCGCCATCCAGGGCATCGAGGCCGGCATCCGCGGCGACATCGGCGTGCGGTCCCTGCAAGAACTGCACAGCCTGATGGGGCAGGGCGCCGCGCCCGGCGAAGGCACCCGGTGACAAGGTTCGGCCTCCGGCTGGCCGAGGCCAAGGCGCAACGCGGCCCGCTGTGCGTGGGAATCGACCCGCACCCCGAGCTGCTACGCGCGTGGGATTTGCCGACCACCGCCGACGGGCTGGCCGCGTTCTGCGACATCTGCGTCGAGGCGTTCGCCGGGTTCGCCGTCGTCAAGCCCCAGGTGGCGTTCTTCGAGTCCTACGGCGCCGCCGGGTTCGCCGTGCTGGAACGCACCATCGCGGCCCTGCGGTCGGTGGGCGTGCTGGTTCTGGCCGACGCGAAGCGCGGCGACATCGGCACCACGATGGCGGCGTACGCCGCCGCCTGGGCGGGGGACTCGCCGCTGGCCGCTGACGCCGTGACTGCCTCGCCGTACCTGGGGTTCGGCTCGCTGCGGCCGCTGCTGGAGGCCGCCGCCGCGCACGATCGGGGTGTGTTCGTGCTGGCCGCCACCTCCAACCCCGAGGGGGCGACCGTCCAGCGCGCCGCGTTCGACGGCCGCACGGTCGCCCAGCTGGTCGTCGACCAGGCGGCGGTGGTGAACAAGTCCGCCACGCCGGACGGGCCCGGATACGTCGGCGTGGTGGTGGGCGCGACGGTCCTCGAGGCCCCCGACCTCGGCGCGCTGGGCGGACCGGTCCTGGTGCCGGGGCTGGGCGTGCAGGGCGGCCGGCCGGAGGCGCTCGCCGGGCTGGGCGGGGCGCATCCCGGCCAGCTGCTGCCCGCGGTGGCGCGCGAGGTGCTGCGCGCCGGGCCGGGAGTCCCCGAGCTGCGGGCGGCCGGCGAGCGGATGCTGGACGCGGTGGCCTATCTGGGAGCCCTCTAGACGCCCCGCTGGGCGCCGAGTGTGGCCCCTACGCACCGGAAACGCCACGGGGCCGCGTCCGGGGCCCCAGGCGCGCGTCAGTCCGACGCGATCGACGTGCTGGGCCGGGCGGTCTCCACGATCACCGTGGTGGCCTTGACGACCGCCACGGCGACGCTGCCGGGCCGCAGCTGCAATTCCTCGGCGGCCTCGGTGCTCATCAGCGAGACGACGGTGAACGGGCCGCACTGCATCTCCACCTGGGCCATCACCTTGTCGCTGGTGACCTTGGTGACCAGGCCGACAAAGCGGTTGCGGGCCGAGCTGCCGATGCTGAGCGGGTCCGGCGGCGGGGCGGGCGCGTTGGTCCTGGAAAACCGGGCCAGGTCCTCGCTGGCGATCACCTTGCGGCCGGCCGCGTCGTGACTGACCGACAACGATCCTTGGTTGATCCATCGCCGGACGGTGTCGTCGCTGACTCCGAGCAGCTCAGCGGCCTGACGGATCCGCAGGTTCGACACCGCTAGATGGTAACCCGGCCGGTATTAGCTGGGGCTGCTACCAGCAATCGTCACCTGGTCGAACCGCGCCGGACGGCAGCGACGCGACACGCGCGACACGCGACGAAAAATGCGTGATCCCCGGCACGAGGGGTTTTCGGCCGTCGAGACCGCCCTTCGCCGCCGCCCCGGCGACGGTGACCCCGCCACTCCGATGTGCTAAAACCGCTGGTCAGAGCGCTGATTTCGGCGCCCGACAAGGCGATGCCGCCGCGCGGAGGGCACCGGTCGCGGACGTCGTCGGCGACGTTCGGCGAACCGGATTTTCGGGCCGCGCGCGGGGCTCATGCTGGGAGTTTGCCCCCCGAACCAGGGGGTCGGGTTAGATTTCGTCAGGAGGCCTGAGTACGGTCGTCTGCGCTGGCTGAAGTGCCGGCGGAGACAAAAAGCGATCGATTGAGATTGATTGATCAGATACGGAGGAATCGTGGCCCTTCCCCAGTTGACCGACGAGCAGCGCGCGGCCGCGTTGGAGAAGGCGGCTGCCGCACGTCGAGCGAGAGCAGAGCTCAAGGACCGGCTGAAGCGCGGCGGCACCAACCTCACGCAGGTGCTCAAGGACGCCGAGACCGACGAAGTCCTGGGCAAGATGAAGGTTTCCGCGCTGCTTGAGGCGTTGCCCAAGGTGGGCAAGGTCAAAGCACAGGAAATCATGACCGAGCTGGAGATCGCCCCCACCCGCCGCCTGCGCGGCCTGGGCGATCGGCAGCGCAAGGCCCTGCTGGAAAAGTTCGGCTCTTAACCCGGCCTCGGCCAACCCGCCCTGTGGGCGCACCGGCCCAGGAGCGCCAGTGAGCGCCGGCGGGGGACCGGACGTCGAGCACGGGACGCGTCCCAAACCACCTGGCAAGGGACGCGTGGTCGTGCTGTCCGGTCCCTCCGCGGTCGGCAAGTCGACAGTGGTCCGGTGTCTGCGCGAGCGGATACCGGACCTGCATTTCAGCGTCTCTGCCACGACGCGGGCGCCGCGGCCGGGTGAGGTCGACGGCGTCGATTACCACTTCGTCAGCCCCGCCCGCTTCCAGCAGCTCATCGACGACGGCGCGCTGCTGGAGTGGGCCGACATCCACGGCGGACTGCACCGGTCGGGCACCCTGGCCGAGCCGGTGCGGACCGCCACCGCCGCCGGGATCCCGGTGCTCATCGAGGTCGACCTGGCCGGCGCCAGGGCGGTCAAGAAGGCGATGCCCGAGGCAATCGCCGTTTTCCTGGCCCCACCCAGCTGGGAAGACCTGGAGTCCAGACTCGTCGGCCGCGGCACCGAAACACCGGAGGCCATGCAGCGCCGCCTCGAGACCGCCCGCATTGAAATGGCGGCCAAGGACGACTTCGACGAGGTCGTCGTCAACAGTCAATTGGAGTCTGCGTGCGCAGAATTGGTATCCTTGCTGGTGGAAACTGCGCCGGCTCGGCATGAGGCGCCCGGCCAGACCAGTCAGACCAGATCCAATCGAGACTGAGCATCGAATTGCCAGCGGTAGTTAAGCCGTTTCGGGGCTCTGACCGCTTCGAACGTTGAGGAGATTGACCTAAGTGACCATTCCGCAGTCCGACGCCGCGTTGGCCGCCGTCCCCGATCGGTTTGACCCCTCGGCGGGAGGGCAGGGCGCCTACGACACCCCGCTGGGCATCACCAACCCGCCCATCGACGAGCTGCTGGACCGCGTGTCGAGCAAGTACGCCCTGGTGATCTACGCCGCCAAGCGGGCCCGCCAGATCAACGATTACTACAACCAGCTCGGCGAGGGCATCCTCGAATACGTTGGACCGCTGGTCGAGCCGGGGCTTCAGGAGAAGCCGCTGTCGATCGCCCTGCGCGAAATCCACGCCGACCTGCTCGAGCACACCGAGGGCGAGTAACTAGGGCAGGGCCGGGCAGGCTGTGGACCGTAAACGGATCGTCGTCGGCGTCTCCGGTGGCATCGCCGCCTACAAGGCGTGCACGGTCGTTCGTCAGCTCTCCGAGGCCGGCCACCTGGTCCGGGTCATTCCCACCGAATCCGCGCTGCGGTTCGTCGGGGCCGCCACCTTCGAGGCACTCTCCGGCCAGCCGGTGCACACCGGGGTTTTCGAGAACGTCCCGGAGGTGCCGCACGTTCAGCTCGGCCAGAAGGCCGACCTGGTTCTGGTGGCGCCGGCCACCGCGGATCTGCTGGCGCGCGCGGTGCACGGCCGCGCCGACGACCTGCTGACCGCAACCCTGCTCACGGCGCGATGCCCGGTGTTGTTCGCGCCGGCGATGCACACCGAGATGTGGTTGCACCCGGCCACCGTCGACAACGTGGCGACGCTGCGGCGCCGTGGCGCGGTGGTGCTGGAACCCGCCTTCGGCCGGCTCACCGGCCCCGACAGCGGCTCGGGCCGGCTGCCCGAGGCGGAGGAGATCACCACGCTGGCCCAGCTGCTGCTGGAGCGCCACGACGCGCTTCCCTACGACCTCGCCGGATGCAAGGTGCTGGTGACCGCCGGCGGCACCCGCGAACCGATCGACCCGGTGCGCTTCATCGGCAACCGCAGCTCGGGCAAGCAGGGCTACGCGGTGGCCCGCGTCGCCGCCCAGCGGGGCGCCGAGGTCACGCTGATCGCCGGTCACACCGCCGGACTTATCGACCCCGCGGGCGTCGAGGTGGTCCACGTCAGCTCCGCGGAGCAGCTCGGTGACGCGGTGGCCAAGCACGCCCCCGCGGCCGACGTGCTGGTGATGGCGGCCGCCGTCGCCGACTTCCGGCCCGCGCAGGTTTCCGCCGCCAAGATCAAAAAGGGTGACGAAGGGCCACCGACGATCGAGCTGGTGCGCAACGACGACGTGCTGGCCGGCGCGGTGCGGGCGCGCGCGAGCGGCGAGCTGCCCAACTTGCGGGCCATCGTCGGGTTCGCCGCGGAGACGGGCGATGCCAACGGCGATGTGCTGTTTCACGCCCGCGCCAAGCTGCGCCGCAAGGGCTGCGACCTGTTGGTGGTCAACGCGGTGGGCGACGGCAGGGCGTTCGAGGTGGACAGCAACGACGGGTGGCTGCTCGCGTCCGACGGCACCGAGTCCGCACTGCAGCATGGCTCCAAGACGCTGATGGCCAGTCGTATCGTGGATGCGATCGCCACGTTCCTGCACGGCGGCGGGTAATAAGGTTCGGTTCTCCTGTGGCGCCAGGCCAGGTGCTGGCCGAAAGACGCCCGCCGATATAATTCGGTTAACTAATTATTCGGAAGGATTGAGATTGTGAGCGAAAATGGTCGCCTGTTTACCAGTGAGTCGGTGACTGAGGGACATCCCGACAAGATCTGTGACGCGATCAGCGACTCGGTTCTCGACGCCCTGCTGGCGCAGGACCCCCGCTCACGTGTCGCGGTCGAGACGCTGGTGACCACCGGCCAGGTGCACGTCGTCGGCGAGGTGACGACGACGGCGAAGGAGGCATTCGCCGACATCACCAACACGGTCCGCGAGCGCATCCTCGAGATCGGCTACGACTCGTCGGACAAGGGTTTCGACGGGGCGTCCTGCGGGGTGAACATCGGCATCGGCGCGCAGTCGCCCGACATCGCCCAGGGCGTCGACACCGCCTACGAGGCCCGGGTCGAAGGTGAGCAGGACCCGCTGGACGCGCAGGGCGCCGGTGACCAGGGGCTGATGTTCGGCTACGCGATCGCCGACACCCCCGAATTGATGCCGCTGCCCATCGCGCTGGCCCACCGCCTGTCCCGGCGGCTGACCGAGGTACGCAAGAACGGCGTGCTGCCCTACCTCCGCCCCGACGGCAAGACTCAGGTGACCATCGAATACGAGGACAACGTTCCGGTCCGGCTCGACACCGTGGTGATCTCCACCCAGCACGCGGCCGACATCGACCTGGAGCACACCCTGACCCCCGACCTCCGGGAAAAGGTGGTCAACACCGTCCTCGACGACCTGGCCCACGACACGCTGGACACCTCGTCGACGCGGTTGCTTTTCAACCCGACCGGCAAGTTCGTCCTGGGCGGCCCGATGGGCGACGCGGGGCTGACCGGCCGCAAGATCATCGTCGACACGTACGGCGGGTGGGCCCGCCACGGTGGCGGCGCCTTCTCCGGCAAGGATCCGTCCAAGGTGGACCGCTCGGCGGCCTACGCGATGCGCTGGGTGGCCAAGAACATCGTCGCCGCCGGCCTGGCGGAGCGGGTCGAGGTGCAGGTGGCCTACGCCATCGGCAAAGCGGCCCCCGTCGGCTTGTTCGTCGAGACCTTCGGCACCGCCACGGTCGACCCGGTCAAGATCGAGAAGATCGTCCCGGAGGTGTTCGACCTGCGGCCCGGCGCCATCATCCGCGACCTGGACCTGCTGCGCCCGATCTACGCGCAGACCGCCGCCTACGGCCACTTCGGCCGCACCGACATCGAGCTGCCGTGGGAGCAGCTGAACAAGGTCGACGACCTCAAGCGCGCCGTCTAGGGGATTCGACGAGAAGACACGAAATCGCATGAATCACCAAGGCAAAAGGTGATTTTGCGTCTGTTCGCGGGCACCGGCGTCAGCCGGTGAATCGATAGTCGTCGAGGTCGAACCGCCGGCTGCGCCAATAGGCCTCCACCGTGGTGGTGGGGCGCAGCGGCACGTCGCCGTTCTTGTCGAAGTAGTAGCTGTTGGCCAGCCGGCAGCTGTCCTGCCAGAAGATCTGCCGGTGCCGTCGCCGCATCATCTCGTCGAAGTACCGGACGTTGGCTTCCTCGGTGACCTCGACCCGCGTCGCGCCCTCACGCTCGGCCCGTTTCAGGCACCGCACGATGTGGTGGGTCTGCGTCTCGATCAGCGCGAAATATGAAGAGCCGACGTAGCCGTAGGGGCCGAACACCGTGAACAGGTTGGGGAAATCGGGGACGCTGACGCCCTCGTAGGCCTGCAGCCGGTGTTCGTCCCAGAACCGGCTCAGGGATTTGCCGCCGCTTCCGGTGACCGCGAACGTCGGGACGTCGTCGGGGTCCATCACTTTGAAGCCGGTGGCCAGGATCAGCACGTCGATTTCGTGGTTCTCGCCGTCGGTGGTGGCCACCGCCGACGGGGTGATCTTGTCGATCGGCTCGGTGACCAGCCGCACGTTGTCCCGGTTGAACGTGGCCAGGTACTCGTTGTGGAAACCGGGGCGCTTGCAGCCGACCGCGTAGCGCGGGGTGAGTTGATCGCGCACCGTCGGGTCGTGAACCTGTTTGCGCAGATAGGCCATCCCCGCCGACTCCATCCTCTTGGCCAGCGGGATGACCGTGAAGTAGTGCGCGGAGATCGGGAAGGTGACTTCGACGAAGGCCTGGCTCAGTAACCGCTGCACGACCTTTCCGCCGGGGATCCGCATCGCCCAGCGGGCCGGCGCGGGCAACGCGACGTCCAGCTTGGGAAAGCACCAGATCGGGGTGCGCTGAAAAACGGTGAGTTGCTTGACAATCGGCGCGATTTCGGGAATGACCTGAACGGCCGAGGCACCGGTGCCGATGATCGCGACGCGCTTGCCGCTCAGGTCCTGGTCGTGATCCCAGCGCGCGGTGTGCATCGTGATGCCGCCGAAGGTGTCCACGCCGTCGATGTCGGGCAGGTTGGGGACGGTGAGTACCCCGCAGGCGCTGATCAGGAATCGGGCGGTCACCGTGCCGCCGGGGTCGGTCTGCACCCGCCACAGGCAATGCTCGTCGTCGAACTCGGCGGCTTGGACCTTGGTGTTCAACCGGATTCGGGATCGGAGCCCGTATTTGTCGACGCAGTGTTCGGCATACGCCTTGAGCTCGCGCCCCCGCGCGTAGGTTCGCGACCAGTCCGGGCTCTGCTCGAAGGAGAACTGGTAGGAGAACGACGGAATGTCCACGGCGATACCGGGATAGGTGTTCCAGTGCCACGTCCCGCCGACCCCGTCGCCGGCCTCGACGACGAGATAGTTCGACAGTCCGGCGTTGTCGAGCTTGATGGCGGCACCGATTCCGGAGAAGCCGGCGCCCACGATCAGCGTGTGGTAGTCGGGAGTGCTGCTCATCGGTGTCCGCCTAGGGGTGTAGTGCCTTCTTGAGTGCGGCCAGCCCCCGCTCGGTGGCGTCGCCGGCCGCGGGTATCACCAGAGCGAAGCTGGCGTAGCCGTGCACCAGGTCCGGCTCGTTGCTCAATTCCGCGGGCACGCCGGCGCTGTCCAGCAGCTCGGCGTAGCGGGCCCCGTCGTCGCGCAGCGGGTCGTGTTCGGCGGTCCCGATGTAGGCGGGCGGCAACCCGGACAGGTCCGTCGCATTCGCCGGGGCGAGGGTGACGGGCAGCGCCGTCGGGTCGCTGATGTCGAGGTCGGGCAGATACCAGGACAGGAAGGCGTCGATCACGTCGCGGTCCAGGATGGGCGCGTTGGCGTTCTCGGTGAACGACGGCAGCGACAGGTCCGCGGTGACGACCGGGTACCACAGCAGCTGAAAGCTGAGCTCGGGTCCCGCGTTCTCGTTGGCCAGATGCGCCATCACGGCGGCCAGGTTGCCGCCGGCCGAGTCGCCGGCGACGGCGATGCGAGTGGGGTCACCGCCCAGCTCGGCGGCGTGCTCGGCAACCCACTGCAACGCCGCCCAGGAGTCGTTGACCCCGGCCGGGAACGGATGCTCGGGTGCCAGCCGGTAGTCGACGGACACCACGATGGCCTCGGCGCCGACGGCGTGCGCGCGGGCCAGGGGGTCGTGGGTGTCCAGGCCGCCGAGGCAGAAGCCGCCGCCGTGGTAGAAGACGACGACCGGCAACGCCTCCTCCGGCTCCAGGGGCGGCCAGTAGATGCGCACGGGGACGTCGGTGAGCTCTCCGTGACCGATCGTGCGGTCCTCGATGCGCAGGTCCGGCAGCATTTCGGGGGGCACCTGGAGCAGCCGCAGGCGCGAGCGCGCGACCTCCACGCCGTCGGCTGCGCTGAAGGTCATCGGGAAGGCGTCGAGCAACGCCTTGAACGTCGGATCGATGCCGGGTCGGGCGAAGGTGGGCTCCGTCATGGATTCACCGTACGCCCCACATTTACCCGCGCAGCCCGGTTCGCAGGGCCCTCAGGCCG
Source organism: Mycobacterium sp. 852002-30065_SCH5024008 (assembly GCF_001665645.1). NCBI lineage: Bacteria > Bacillati > Actinomycetota > Actinomycetes > Mycobacteriales > Mycobacteriaceae > Mycobacterium > Mycobacterium sp. 852002-30065_SCH5024008. Next base: position 43,669 of record NZ_LZSZ01000107.1, read on the forward strand.
CGTTCCATCGCGGCGGTGGCCGCGGGCACCACACCGCCGTAACCGAGGTAGCCGTGCACCAGGGTCTCGGCGTTGTGCACCTCGACCAAGACGCCCGCTTCGGCCAGCAGCTCGCCGTACCGAATGCCGTCGTCGCGCAGCGGGTCGTGACCCGCGACGGCGATGTAGGCGGGCGGCAGGTTGGACACGTCTGCGGCGCGTCCCGGCGCCATACCCGGTGGCGGGGCGGACAAGTCGACTTCGCCCGCGTACCAACGCGAAAACTCGGCGACGGCCTTGACGTCCAGGATCGGAGCGGCGGCGTTTTCGGCGAAGGACGGCAGCGAGGCGTCCCACATCGTGGAGGGATACCAGAGCAGCTGGAACGCGATGAGCGGTGCGCCGCTATCGCGCGCCCGCTGTGCCATCACGGCCGTGATGGTTCCGCCGGCTGAATCCCCGGCCAAGGCCAACCGATTCGGGTCACCGCCCAGCTCGCCGGCGTGCTCGGCGGTCCAAAGCATTGCGGCCCAAGCGTCTTCGATGGCCGCGGGGTAGGGATGCTCGGGCGCCAACCGGTAGTCGACGGACACCACGATCGAGTCGGCGCCCACCGCGTGCTGGCGGGCCGTGCCGTCATAACTGTCGAGGTCACCCACGACGAAACCGCCGCCGTGGAAGTACAGCACGACGGGCGGCGCGGTACTCCCGGTGCTCACGTCCGAATCGATTGTCGGCCAATAGATCCGGATGCCGATCGGCCCCGCCGGACCGGGGATGGCGCGGTCTTCGACGCGCAGCTCGGGATGCAGTGGCCGGCGGGGCAGGTCACGGAACCGCTGCCGCGCCGCATCAACACCGTCGTCGGTGGATAGCCGGAAGGGAACCGCATCCAGTACCTTCTGCAGGATGGGGTCGATCGCGGGCTTTTCGTCGGCTGTGTTATCCAAGCTTGGCATGGACGTACCGTACGCACCGCGTCTGGTGTTCGGCGGCTGGGTGGTGGCCGGCTGGGCGGCCCTTGGCTATGGCGTCTACCTGACGGTGTTGGCGTTGGGTTCGCCGCCGGGAACCGAGCTGACCGGGCACTGGGTGCTCCAGCCGCTGTTCAAGGCGTCGATGGCGTTGTTGCTGACCGCCGCCGCGGTCGGCCACGCCGTCGTCCGCGAGCGACGGTGGCTGATGCCGGCGCTGCTGCTGTCGGCCACCGGCGACTGGGCACTGGCGATCCCGTGGTGGGAGCAGTCCTTCGTCGTGGGCCTGGCCGCATTCCTGTTGGCGCACTTGTGCTTCCTGGGCGCGCTCCTGCCCCTGGCGGCGAGGCGTCCGTCGAAGCCGCGCATCGCCGCCGTGGTGGCCATGTGCCTGGCCACCATCGCGCTGCTGGCGTGGTTCTGGCCGCATCTGGACAAACTGAAGCTTCCGGTGACGGCCTACATCCTCGTGCTGACCGCGATGGTGTGCGCCGCCCTAGTGGCGCAGCTGCCGACGATCTGGACGGCGGTGGGGGCGGTGTGTTTCGCGGCGTCCGATTCACTGATCGCCATCGGCCGCTTCATCCTGGGCAACGAGGCACTGGCGGTGCCGATCTGGTGGTCGTACGCCGCCGCGCTGATCCTGATGACGGCCGGGTTCTTCTTCGGTCGTGAGGCACCGGTCGACGCCGGCACCCCGGAACCGGCCGAAAGCTGACCCGGACGGTAAAGGCGTTGAGCACCAGCCTGTTTCGGCGCGCGGGGGTGCCGTGAGCGGCGCCGCGCGCACACCCGTGCAGGTGGAACCCATCGCCCGGGTGCTGCCGATGCTCTCGGTGCCGCATCTGGACCGTGAGTTCGACTACCTGGTGTCGGCCGAGCAGTCCGACGACGCCCAGCCCGGGGTGCGGGTGCGGGTGCGGTTTCACGGCCGCCTGGTGGACGCGTTCGTGCTGGAGCGCCGCAATGAGACCGACCACCAGGGCAAGCTCGGCTATCTGGACCGCGTCGTGTCTGCCGAACCCGTGCTGACGCCGGAGATCCGCCGGCTGGTTGACGCGGTGGCGGCGCGTTACGCCGGGACCCGGCCGGACGTGCTGCGCCTGGCGGTGCCGGCCCGGCACGCCCGGGTGGAGCGGGAACCGACGGCGTCCCACCGGCTGCCGGTGCCCGCGCCCGTCGACCCGTCGGCGTGGGATGGGTACGCCCAGGGCGCCCAGTTCCTGGCCGCCCTGGCCGAGTCCCGGGCCGCGCGTGCCGTCTGGCAGGCGCTGCCGGGGGAATCGTGGGCGGACCGATTCGCCGAGGCCGCCGCGCAAACCATCCGCGCCGGACGGGCGGTGTTGGGGATCGTGCCCGATCAGCGGGACCTGGACGCGCTGTGGCGGGCCGCGACCGCGCGGATCGACGAGAGCGGCGTGGTGGCGCTTTCGGCCGGGCTGGGGCCGGCCGCCCGCTACCGGCGGTGGCTCGCGGCGCTGCGTGGTCAGGCGCGGCTGGTGATCGGCACTCGCAGCGCGGTTTTCGCGCCCCTTGGCGACCTGGGGCTCGTCATGGTGTGGGCCGACGCCGACGACTCACTGGCCGAGCCGCGGGCGCCCTACCCGCACGCCCGGGAGGTAGGGATGCTGCGGGCGCATCAGGCGCGCTGTGCGGCGCTGATCGGTGGCTACGCGCGCACCGCAGAAGCCCAGGCGCTGGTGCGCAGCGGGTGGGCGCACGACATCGTCGCGACCCGGGCGGTGGTGCGCGCCCGCACGCCGCGGGTGGTCGCCCTCGACGACACGGGCTACGCCGACGAACGCGACCCGGCCGCGCGCACCGCGCGCATCCCGTCGATCGCGCTGCGCGCCGCCCGCTCGTCGCTCGAGGCCGGGGCGCCGGTGCTGGTGCAGGTGCCGCGGCGCGGGTATGTCCCGTCGCTGGCCTGCGCGCGCTGCCGCACGATCGCCCGGTGCCGGCACTGCACGGGACCCTTGTCGTTGCAGGAGGGCGGCCAGGCGCTGATCTGCCGGTGGTGCGGGCGCATCGACCCGACGCGGCGGTGCGCGCGCTGCGGTTCCGACGCGGTGCGCGCCGTGGTCGTCGGGGCCCGCCGCACCGCCGAGGAGCTTGGGCGCGCGTTTCCCGGTACCGCGGTGGTCACCTCGTCGGGGGAAGGTGTCGTGCCGGAGGTCGCCGCCGGCCCGGCCCTGGTGGTGGCCACCCCGGGGGCCGAACCCGCCGCGGCGGGCGGCTATGGCGCGGCACTGCTGCTGGACACCTGGGCGCTGCTGGGGCGACAAGACCTGCGTGCGGCCGAGGACGCGCTGTGGCGCTGGATGACCGCTGCCGCGCTGGTGCGTCCCCGCGGTGACGGCGGGGTGGTGCTGGTGGTGGCCGAATCATCAATCCCCACAGTCCAATCGCTGATCCGCTGGGATCCGGTAGGTCACGCGGACGCCGACTTGGCGGCTCGGGCCGAGGTGGGCTTGCCGCCGAGCGTGCACATGGCGGCGCTCGACGGTGCGGCCGATGCGGTGGCGGCACTGCTCGACGAGGCCGGGCTGCCGGACGGGGCTGACGTGCTGGGGCCGGTGGATTTGCCGGCGGGCGTGCGCCGCCCGGCGGGGACGCCGGCCGGCGTCCCGGTGACGCGGATGCTGGTGCGCGCCCGGCGAGAGCAGGGCCTGGCGCTGGCCGCGGCGCTGCGTCGCGGTGTTGGCGTGCTGTCCGCCCGCCAGACCCACGAGCCGGTCCGGGTGCAGATCGACCCCCTGCACATCGGGTGACCTCGCCAAATCCTGCCCGAGGGGATAGTATGCGTCGGAAATAATGCCTGACTACGACATTGGAAGGTTGTTACACTTCCTGATCTTTAGCCGCCGATAGCCGGAGACGGCCCGGAGAAGGGGCGACATGGCAGCGGACAACGCGACGACGGCGGACGAGTCGCTGGACGTCATCACTGACGCTTTGCTGACGGCTTCCCGCTTGCTGGTTGCCATTTCGGCGCGCTCGATCGGTCAGGTGGACGAGACGATCACGATCCCGCAATTCCGGACGCTGGTGATCCTGTCCAATCGGGGCCCGGTCAACTTGGCCACCCTGGCCGGTCTGCTCGGGGTGCAGCCATCCGCAACCGGGCGGATGGTCGACCGACTGGTCGCGGCAGGGCTGATCGATCGCCTACCGCACCCGACGTCCCGTCGCGAGCTGTTGGCCGCGCTGACCAAGCGGGGGCGGGAGGTCGTTCGTCAGGTCACCGCGTACCGGCGCAACGAAATCGCCGTCATCGTGGAGAAGATGCCGCCGCCGGAACGCCACGGGCTGGTGCGGGCCCTGACCGCGTTCACCGCCGCCGGCGGCGAGCCGGACGTGCACCTGGATGCCGAGCTCGATCTCTAGCGCTTCCCTGCGGTGACCAGCAGATACTCCCAGGCCATGGTGCCGTTGGCGAGGTAGTGCTGCGCGAGCTCGACGAGTTGGGCGTCCAGCTCGGCGGCCAGCACCCGGTTGTGGCCGATGTTCGCGTAGGCCTCGATCGTCGGACCGTAGTGGTTCTTGAAGTACGCGTGCACGGCGTCGGCGCCGTCGAACCGGTTCACTTCCAGCATTCCCCGCACCGCGTTCATCGGGCCGACGCGCTCGCCGAGCAATCCGGTGACGTAGCCCGCACGCCCCCACAGCGCGGCCGGCGGCACGGCCTGCGACAGGCTGGGCCGGTACGGCCGAATGGTGGCAAGCATGCGGCCGAAGAACCCATCCGGCGTCCAGCTGATCACGCCGATCGTCCCGCCCGGCCGGCAGACCCGGACCAGTTCGTCGGCGGCCCGCTGCTGGTTTGGCGCGAACTGCACGCCGATCGCGGAGATGACGACGTCGAACCCGCCGTCGCCGAACGGCAGCGCGTGCGCGTTGGCCTCCCGGTAGTCGATCGTCAGGCCCTGGGCCGCGGCGCGGGCCCGCGACCGCTGCAACAGCTCGGGGGTCAGGTCACTGGAAACCACGGCGGCGCCCGTCGCGGCGGCCGGAAGCGAGATGTTGCCCGAGCCGGCCGCGACGTCGAGCACCCGCATGCCCGGCCCGATGCCGGTGGCTTTGACCAGGACCGGACCCAGCGGGGCCATCACTTCCTCCGCCATCAGGGCGTAGTCGCCGAGCGCCCATACCGCGCGATGGGGAGCGGCGTCGCTGATCGTGGTGTCGAGAGTCATCAGGCCTCCGTGAAGGTAAGGAAAGGGCTGCCCACTCGACCTCGTTGTCCCTAGCACGGCAGTGCGGTCACCGAGATAGATAGTGACCTGTATCAACAGTATGCATTAGAAACAATATATATGCGCAATTTTGTGTGGGACGGCCGTCCTGGCTTTCTAGACTGTGCCGGTGCGCCTTGTCTTCGCCGGCACCCCCGAACCCGCGCTGCCCGCGCTGCGCCGCCTCGTCGACTCGCCGCGTCACGAGGTGATCGCCGTGCTGACCCGGCCCGACGCGGCAGTCGGCCGGCACGGCAAGCCGCAGCCCTCGCCGGTGGCCCGCGAGGCGCTCGACCGTGACATCCCACTGCTGCGACCGGCGCGGCCGAACGCGCCAGAGTTCGTCGCCGAGCTGTCGGAGCTGGCACCGGACTGTTGCGCGGTGGTGGCCTACGGCGCGTTGCTGCGCGACGGCCTGCTCGCGGTGCCCCCGCACGGGTGGATCAACCTGCACTTCTCGCTGCTGCCGGCCTGGCGCGGGGCGGCCCCGGTGCAAGCGGCGATCGCGGCCGGGGACACCATCACCGGGGCGACCACCTTCCAGATCGAGCCCAGCCTGGACTCCGGCCCCGTCTACGGCGTCGTCACCGAGACGATCCGGCCCACCGACACCGCGGGCGAACTGCTTGAGCGGCTGGCCGTTTCGGGTGCGGCGCTGCTGTCGACCACGCTGGACGGCATCGCCGACCAGACGTTGACGCCACGGCCGCAACCCGCCGACGGCGTCAGCATCGCCCCGAAGATCACCGTCGAGCAGGCCCGGGTGCGCTGGGACCTGCCGGCGCTCGTCGTGGAGCGCCGGATCCGTTCGGTGACACCCAGCCCGGGCGCCTGGACGCTGATCGGCGACCTCCGCGTCAAGCTCGGTCCGGTGCACGTCGACGCGGGCGGCCCAGAATCATTGGCGCCCGGCGCTATTCACGCCGACCGTAAAAGCGTGTGGATCGGCACCGGTTCGCAAGCCGTGCGGCTGGGCCAGATACAGCCGCCCGGAAAGAAACTCATGGATGCCGTCGACTGGGCGCGCGGCGCCCGACTCGACTCCACTGTGCGGGCGACGTGAGCCGGCCCCGACCGCCGGATCGCGGGCGCGGCAAGCGGCGCCGGCCGCTCGACCCCGCGCGTGCCGCCGCGTTCGAGGTGCTGCGGGCGGTCAGCGAGCGCGACGCATACGCGAACCTGGCGCTGCCCGCGCTGCTGCGCGAGCGCGGGATCAGCGGCCGCGACGCCGCGTTCGCCACCGAACTGACCTACGGCACCTGCCGAAGCCGGGGCCTGCTCGACGCGGTCATCGGCGCCGCCGCCGGCCGCTCGCCGGACACCATCGACCCGATACTGCTCGACCTGCTACGACTCGGCACGTACCAGTTGCTGCGCACCCGGGTCGACAAGTACGCCGCCGTGTCCACCACGGTCGAGCAGGCCGGCATCGAATTCGATTCGGCCCGAGCGGGTTTCGTCAACGGCGTGCTGCGTGCAATCTCCGCGCGCGACGAGAAGTCCTGGGTCGAGGAACTGGCGCCCGACCCGTCGCGAGACCCGGTCGGGCATGCCGCCTTCGTGCATGCGCACCCGCGCTGGATCGCGCAGGCCTTCGCCGACGCGCTGGGAGTGGACGCCGGTGAACTCGACGCGGTGCTGGCCAGCGACGACGAACGGCCTCAGGTGCACCTGGCGGCCCGCCCCGGGGTACTGACGGCCGCGGAACTGGCCGACGCCGTGGGTGGCACGGTCGGCCGGTATTCGCCCTATGCGGTGTACCTGCCGGGCGGCGACCCCGGGCGGATGGCGCCGGTGCGCGACGGCGCCGCGCTGGTCCAGGACGAGGGCAGCCAGCTGGTGGCGCGGGCGCTGACGCTGGCGCCGGTCGAGGACGACACCGGGCGGTGGCTCGATCTGTGCGCCGGACCGGGCGGCAAGACCGCGCTGCTGGCCGCCCTGGGCGCCGGTTCCGGGGCCCGCGTCACTGCGGTGGAGCCGAACCCGCGCCGCGCCGACCTGGTGGCCGAGAACACCCGGGGGCTCCCGGTCGACGTGCTGCGGGTCGATGGGCGGCAGACCGAACTGGAGCCGACCTTCGACCGGGTGCTCGTGGACGCGCCGTGCACCGGGCTGGGCGCGTTGCGGCGCCGGCCCGAGGCGCGGTGGCGGCGGCAGCCGGCCGACGTGCCGATGCTCACGAAGCTGCAACGCGAGCTGCTGGGCGCCGCGATCGCGCTCACCCGGCCCGGCGGTGTGGTGCTCTACGCGACCTGTTCGCCCCACCTCGCCGAAACCGTCGGGGTGGTCGCCGACGCGCTGCGCCGGCACCCGGTGTGCGCGTTGGACACCCGGCCGCTGTTCGAGCCCGTCACCGGGCTGGGGGATGGGCCGCATGTCCAGCTGTGGCCGCATCGGCAGGGCACCGACGCCATGTTTGCCGCCGCGCTGCGCCGCGAAGCGTGAACCCTCCGGCGCGGCTCAGTAGTGTGGCGCACATGCCTGGTAACACCGGTAGGCCCCTGATCGCGCCGTCCATTCTGTCCGCCGATTTCTCGCGGCTGGCCGACGAAGCGGCCGCGGTGGTGGGCGCCGACTGGCTGCACGTCGACGTGATGGACAACCACTTCGTGCCCAACCTGACCATCGGCCTCCCGGTGGTCGAGAGCCTGCTGACCGCCACGGCCATCCCGATGGACTGCCATCTGATGATCGAGGACCCCGACCGATGGGCGCCCGGTTACGCCGAGGCGGGCGCCTACAACGTCACCTTCCACGCCGAGGCCACCGACCACCCGGTCGCGGTGGCGCGCGACATCCGCGCCGCGGGCGCCAAGGCGGGCATCAGCGTGAAGCCGGGAACCCCGCTGGAGCCGTACCTGGAAATCCTGCCGCAGTTCGACACCCTGCTCATCATGTCGGTCGAGCCCGGCTTCGGCGGCCAGAGCTTCATCCCCGAGGTGCTGAGCAAGGTCCGCACCGCGCGCAAGCTGATCGACGCGGGGGAGCTGACGATCCTGGTCGAGATCGACGGCGGCATCAACGACGACACCATCGAGCAGGCCGCCGAGGCCGGCGTCGACTGCTTCGTCGCCGGGTCGGCCGTCTACGGCGCGGAGGACCCGCAGGCCGCCATCGCGGCGCTGCGGAGGCAGGCCGCCGCCGCGTCGCCGCACCTGCGCCGATGAATCAACCCGCCGGCGGCCTCGACGCGGCCATGCGCCTGGCGATCGAGCAGTCCAACCACGTCAAGGGCGCCACATATCCGAATCCGCCGGTGGGCGCCGTCATCCTGGACGCCGACGGCGTGGTGGTCGGAGTCGGCGGCACCGAACCCGCCGGGGGCGACCACGCCGAGGTGTTGGCGCTGCGGCGGGCCGGCGAGCTGGCGGCCGGCGGGACCGCGGTGGTCACCCTGGAGCCCTGCAACCACCACGGCAAGACCCCACCCTGCGTGAACGCCCTGCTGGAAGCCAAGGTGGGGGCGGTGGTTTACGGCGTCGCCGACCCGAACCCGATCGCCGCCGGCGGCGCGGCCCGGCTAGCCGAAGCGGGCGTGCGGGTGACGTCCGGGGTGCTGGCCGACGAGGTGGCCGGCGGACCGCTGCGGGAGTGGTTGCACAAGCAGCGGACCGGGCTGCCGCACCTGACCTGGAAGTACGCCAGCAGCGTCGATGGTCGCAGCGCGGCCGCCGATGGCACCAGTCAGTGGATCTCCAGCGAGGCCTCCCGGTTGGACCTGCATCGCCGCCGCGCGGCCGCGGACGCGATCGTGGTGGGCACCGGCACCGTGCTGGCCGACGATCCGGCGCTGACCGCGCGGCTGCCCGACGGATCGCTGGCCAACCGGCAACCGCTGCGCGTGGTGGTGGGCATGCGCGAGATGCCGCCGGAGGCAAAGGTTCTCAACGACGATTCGCGGACCATGGTGATTCGCACGCACGATCCCATGGAGGTGATCAAGGCGCTTTCGGACCGCACCGATGTCCTGCTGGAGGGCGGCCCCACCCTCGCCGGCGCGTTCCTGCGGGCCGGGGCGGTCAACCGCATCCTGGTTTACGTCGCGCCGATGCTGCTCGGCGGCCCGGTCTCGGCGGTCAACGACGTCGGGGTGCCTACCATCGCGCGGGCGTTGCGCTGGCAATTCGACGGAGTCGACCGCGTGGGGCCGGATCTGCTGCTCAGCCTGGTGCCGCGCGGCGAGTAGGAGCGCCTAGCGCTCGCCCAATGAGATCGTCTGCGGCTCGGGCACTTCCGGTTCCTCGGCGTGTTCCTTGCGGCCACCGATCAACAGGCCCAGCAGCGCACCCACGATGCAGATGACCACGGTGGCGCTGAAGATGTCGCCGTACATCATCGCGAACGCCTTGAGGTACATCGTCCCCTGCGCGGCGATCCGCTCCAGCAGGGAGGCGTTGGGAGGTATGGCGGCCGTCAACCCGGCGACGATCTGGTTGAACCGGTAGAGGCCCCACGCGCTCAGCGCGGCCACACCGATGAGCATGCCCGTCATCCGGGCCACCACCACCGCCGCCGAGGCGATGCCGTGCTGGGCCGAGGGCACGACCCGGAGGGCGGCCGAGGTCAGCGGCCCGATCACCAGGCCGAGGCCCACACCGGCTACCAGCAGGTCGGCGTGCAGCACGGGGACGCTGAACACCCCGAAGATGTCGTGCTTCTGGCTCAGCACGTCTTGGCGCCAGTAGTGAATCAGCCAGTAGCCGTAGGCCGCGATCATCAGCCCGATGAAGGTCATCACCCGGTCGCCGACCCGGGTGGCGATCCAGCCGCCCAGCACGGCGCCGATCGGCAGCGCGATCAAAAACCACAGCAGCAACCCGGCAGCTTGCGTCTGGTCCATCTGCAGCACGCCCTGGCCGAACAGCTCCACGTCGACCAGCGTCACCATCAGCGCCGCGCCCGCGGCCAGCGACGCGCCCAGCGCGGCCAGGAACGGGCGGAAGTGCACCCCCGCCGGCTCGATCAGCCGGGTGCGCGAGAACCGTTCCCAGAGCAGGAACAGCACCGCGACGATGACCGCCCCGATGACCAGCGGCAGGCCGTAGCTCGGCAGGATCTGTTTGCCGTCGGGTTGCGGGTTGTACAGGCCGATGACCGCAAGGCCCAGGGCGACCGCGAGCAGCACACCGCCGACCAGGTCGACCTTCTCAGGGTTCTCGACCTTTTCGTGCGACGGCAGGCTGAACTGGATCATCGCCATCGCGATCAGGGTCAGCGGGACGTTGATCCAGAACACGTAGCGCCAGTCGTGGAACAAGTACACGATGAAAATTCCGTACAGCGGGCCCAGGACGCTGCCGAGCTCCTGCGCGGCGCCAATACCGCCCAGCACGCCGGCGCGGTTGCGCTGTGCCCACAGGTCGGCGCCCAGGGCGAGCGTGACCGGCAGCAGCGCGCCGCTGGCCACACCCTGGATGGTGCGGCCGGCGATCAGCAGGTGGAAATCGCCCCAGTGCCCGGCCAGCGCCGTCACCACCGACCCCACCATGAACAGGGTCAGGCTGACTTGCAGCACCAGCTTGCGGCCGAACCGGTCGGAGGCCCGCCCCAGCAGCGGCATGGCGGCGATGTAGCCCAGCAGGTACATCGTGATGATCCAGGTGATGCGCTGCAGCTGGTTGATCGGGATGTGAACGTCGCTCATGATGTCGCGCATGATCGTCACGACGACGTAGGCGTCCAGGGCGCCTAGCAGGACCGCCAGACTGCCGGCGCTGATCGCGACGCGGCGGCCGGTCTGCGAACTCATGAACTCACCGGGGGCTTGGTGACCTGAACCTGCTCGCCCCAGTTGGACAGTGTCACCTGGATGGAGTTGCCGGAACTCTTCTGCATGTTGGCCTGGACCAGCTGGTGGTCGCCGGTCTCCTGGATCCACACCGTGCTCGGCACCGGCTGTGTCGCGTTGAACTGCGGCATGATCTTGTTCACCGCATCCGCCGAGACGTTCCCGCTGACGCGAATCGTGCTCTGACCGTTGATGGTGTCGCGGCCCTCGGCCTTGGCGTTGGTGAAGTTGACCAACGCGTTGGCCAGCCCGGTGTCCGGGTTCAGCAGCACCGAAACGTCGTAGATGTCGGACGCCTTGCCGAAGTCGCTCCATTTGTTGGGCGTCAGGGTGGCGTACAGGTTGCCGTCGACGACCACGAAGTTGGCGTCGATGTCGGATCCGCCGAGGGTGATCGTGGCGTTGCCCGACGCGGCGGTGGCCGGCGCCGTGGTGAGGTCACCGGTCAGCGTTTTGATGGGCAGCCCCTGGATCTTGCCCTGAATGCTCAGCACGAGGTGCACGCTCTTCACATTCTTGGTGGCATCGGCCGACTGCTTGACCAGGGTCGTGGCGTCGGGCAGCGGGGCGCCGCTCTGCTTTGAGCCGGACGAGCAGCCGGCGATCAAGGCGGTGGCGAGGGTCAGGGATGCGAGGACGGCCGATAGACGGCGGCGGGTCTGCATACCTTGCATCGTAGAGGGTGCCCATGACCGGCTTGGGAGATGTGGGGCCGCGGTGTCGGCCCGGCGCTGACGCTTTGGCCTGCTCACCAGTGCGGCTGCGGCATCTGGACGGCCGATTAACCTGATGGAATGTTCACCGGAATTGTCGAGGAGCTCGGGGAGGTGACCGGCCGCGACGTGCTCGCTGACGCCGCCCGGCTCACCATCCGCGGACCGGTCGTGACCTCCGACGCCGGGCACGGCGACTCGATCGCCGTCAACGGTGTCTGCCTGACGGTCGTCGAGCTGCTGCCGGACGGCCAGTTCACCGCCGACGTGATGGCCGAAACCCTCAACCGGTCCAACCTGGGCTCCCTGCAGGTCGGCAGCCCTGTCAACCTGGAGCGCGCTGCGGCGGTCAACAGCCGGCTCGGCGGGCACATCGTGCAGGGGCACGTGGACGGTACGGGCCAGGTGGTGAGCCGGGAGCCGTCCGAGCACTGGGAAGTGGTGCGGATCGAGATCCCCGCGGAGGTGGCCCGCTACGTGGTCGAGAAGGGGTCGATCACCGTCGACGGCATCTCATTGACGGTCTCCGGGCTCGGTGCCGGACCGGGGGACTGGTTCGAGGTTTCGCTGATCCCCACCACCCGCGAGCTGACCACCCTGGGCCGCGCCCCGGTCGGAACGCAGGTCAACCTCGAAGTCGACGTGATTGCGAAATACGTTGAGCGGCTGCTGACCCCGCGTTAGGCCGCGTTCGGGGAAGTGCGCCGCATGCCGGTTCGGTCAGCAGGGCTCGCCCGGCGGCGTCCAGTACGGCTCGCCGGACGGGGTGTAGCACGGCGGGGGTGCGTCGGGTGGTGGGACCGTCATCGCGCCGGCCGGAAGGACCCAGTTGTCCCAGCGCCCCGGATCCGTGCACCCGCCGACGCTCACATGCCGACCGCCGACGTCAGCGCACGCGTCGGCCGTGGCCCGTTGCGGGCAGGCGATACCCGCTGCAAGTCCGGCCGCGAATATCGAGGTCACGACCGGTACCGCCAGTCTCACTGCCATTCTCATGCCGCTCAGCGTAGATTGCTGGCGCCGGATCGGGAGCCGTTTCGCCGAGCCCATCCGCGTTGTTGCAAAGGTGCGCAGACAGCCCAGGACTGCTGCCCCCGCCGCATGGTCAACTTGCCCGCCAGTCGCCGGTCATGGGGAAACTGCCGCGGCAATAACGCGGCCCGCGCGGTGGTTCATACTGAATGCAACACTTGGGCTCTTCCTGCGGACCCCTGAGACAGCAAGGTAGCGACGATGACGAGGTTGGACTCCGTCGAGAGGGCGGTTGCCGACATTGCGGCCGGAAAGGCCGTGGTCGTCATCGACGACGAGGATCGCGAGAACGAAGGCGACCTGATCTTCGCCGCCGAAAAGGCGACGCCGGAGCTGGTGGCCTTCATGGTCCGCTACACCTCGGGGTACCTGTGCGTCCCGCTGGACGGCGCGATCTGCGACCGGCTGGGGCTGCTGCCCATGTACGCGGTGAACCAGGACAAGCACGGGACGGCCTACACCGTCACCGTCGACGCGAAGAACGGTGTGGGCACCGGCATTTCGGCCTCCGATCGCGCCACCACCATGCGCCTGCTGGCCGATCCCGCCAGCATCGCCAACGATTTCACGCGCCCCGGCCACGTGGTTCCGTTGCGCGCCAAGGACGGCGGCGTGCTGCGCCGCCCCGGCCACACCGAGGCCGCCGTCGACCTGGCCCGGATGGCGGGATTGCAACCCGCGGGCGCGATTTGCGAGATCGTCAGCCAAAAGGACGAAGGCTCGATGGCGCAGACCGACGAGTTGCGGGTCTTCGCCGACGAGCACGACCTCGCGATGATCACCATCGCCGACCTGATCGAGTGGCGGCGCAAGCACGAGAAGCACATCGAGCGGATCGCCGAGGCCCGCATCCCCACCCGGCACGGTGAGTTTCGCGCCATCGGCTACGCCAGCATCTACGAGGACGTCGAACACGTGGCGCTGGTGCGCGGCGAGATCGCCGGGCCGAACGCCGACGGTGACGACGTTCTGGTGCGCGTGCACTCCGAGTGCCTGACCGGTGACGTGTTCGGTTCCCGCCGCTGCGATTGCGGGCCCCAACTCGACGCCGCGATGGCGATGGTCGCGCGGGAGGGCCGCGGCATCGTGCTCTACATGCGCGGCCACGAGGGCCGCGGTATCGGCCTGATGCACAAACTGCAGGCCTACCAGCTGCAGGACGCCGGCGAGGACACCGTCGACGCCAACCTCAAACTCGGATTACCGGCCGACGCAAGGGATTATGGAATCGGGGCGCAGATTTTGGTCGATCTTGGCGTCCGCTCGATGCGGCTGCTGACGAACAACCCGGCCAAGCGGGTCGGGCTGGACGGGTACGGCCTGCACATCATCGAGCGGGTGCCGCTGCCGGTACGCGCCAACGCGGAGAACATCCGTTACCTGATGACCAAGCGCGACAGGATGGGCCACGACTTGGCCGGCCTCGACGACTTTCACGAATCGGTTCATCTGCCAGGCGAATTCGGCGGCGCTCTGTGACCGCCGCCGACGATGCAGAGCGAAGCGATGAGGAGGAGCGGCGCAGGTGAGCGGTAGCGGGGAGCCGGCGATCCCGGCGCTCGACGCGTCCGGTCTGCGGCTCGGCATCGTGGCGAGTACCTGGCACAGCACGATCTGCGATGCCCTGCTCGCCGGCGCCCGCAAGGTGGCTGCCGAGTCGGGCATCGACAATCCGACGGTGGTCCGCGTGCTCGGCGCGATCGAGATCCCGGTGGTGGCACAGGAATTGGCCCGCAACCACGACGCGGTCATCGCCCTGGGCGTTGTAATACGCGGCGGAACACCACATTTCGAGTATGTCTGCGATGCGGTGACCCAGGGTTTGACCCGGGTGGCGCTGGATGCGTCGACGCCCGTTGCCAACGGGGTGCTGACCACCAACAACGAACAGCAGGCGCTCGATCGCGCCGGGCTTCCGGAGTCGGTCGAGGACAAGGGCGCCCAGGCGGCGGGGGCGGCCCTGACCGCGGCGCTGACGCTGCGTGACCTGCGCGCACGGTCGTGACGGAGCGCGACGGGTGGGACGTCGTATTGCGTCCCCACCGCACACCGATGTTCGTCTACGGCGCGGCCTTCACCATCGCCGCGGTGCACATCGCGATCGGCTTTTTGCTCAAGGTCGGATCCACCGGAGTGGTATTCCAGACGAGCGACCAGGTGGCGATGGCGCTGCTCGGCCTGGTGCTCGCGGGCGTGGTGCTGATGTTCGCCCGGCCCCGGCTGCGCGTGGGGGCGGCCGGCATATCGGTGCGTAACCTGCTGGGCGACAAATTGATCGAGTGGCCGGACGTCGCCGGTGTCTCGTTCCCGGTGGGGAACCGCTGGGCGCGCATCGACCTGCCCGACGACGAGTACATCCCCGTGATGGCCATCCAGGCCGTCGACAAGGAGCGCGCGGTCGACGCCATGGACACCGTGCGGTCGCTATTGGCGCGGTATCGGCCCGACCTGCACACCCACTGAACGGGCTATCCGTGCGCGCACGGATAGCCCGTCAGGTGGATGGGTCAGAAGTTCTTACAGTCGGTCATCATCTGCTGGAAGATCGGCAAAGCCTGCTGCGCGCCCTGGTTGTGCTCGATGGCGTGCAGCAGGTTCACGCGCTGATCCGGCGATGACGCCAGGTACTGCTGCAAGAACTGCTGGTTCGGCGGCGACTGGTCGAGGTACTGAGCGGCCATCGGATTCTCCGCGTGCACCGCCCGCATCGCCTGGTCGTAGCTGCAGGTCGTGTTGATCATCGGGCCGTAATCGGGGGCAGCCGATGCGACCCCGGCGGCGGCGGTCGACGCCAATGCCAGACCGCCAACCCCGATCGCGAGCCTGGTCAACGAGCGCTTAAACATCTGTGGACTCCCTCCATTGATTGCCACCCACTGTAACGTCCAGCTACCCCCTTGGTAACCAGAACAAGGGCCGCCCAAACCGTCCACACCGTCGGTTAGTCGTCGTAACCCCAGGTCGTCGGCCCTTTTGGGAAATGGCGGATCCCTCGGCGGCCGACCGGTATATCGAACAAGCGCTCGAATGCGTTACGGGTGGCATGGGTGCGGCGCTCGAACCAGGGGTGCCGAATCCGGCGTGCCGAGCGGTGCTCCCGACGGGCCGGCACCCCCTTCGCGACTACTAGCCTGGATGGGTGCCAGATCCCGCCACGTATCGCCCCCCGCCCGGGTCCATCCCGGTCGAGCCGGGCGTCTACCGATTCCGGGACACGTACGGGAGAGTCATCTACGTCGGGAAGGCCAAGAGCCTGCGGAGCAGGCTGACGTCATACTTCGCCGACGTCGCCGGCCTGCATCCGCGAACCCGGCAGATGGTGACCACCGCCGCCAAGGTCGAGTGGACGGTGGTCAACACCGAAGTCGAGGCGTTGCAGCTCGAATACAACTGGATCAAGGAGTTCGACCCGCGCTTCAACGTCCGCTACCGCGACGACAAGTCCTACCCGGTGCTGGCCGTCACCCTCAACGAAGAATTCCCCCGGCTGATGGTCTACCGCGGCCCGCGCCGCAAGGGCGTGCGCTATTTCGGGCCCTACTCCCACGCCTGGGCGATCCGGGAGACGCTGGACCTGCTCACCCGCGTGTTCCCGGCCCGCACCTGTTCGGCCGGTGTGTTCAAGCGGCACAAGCAGATCGACCGTCCGTGCCTGCTCGGCTACATCGACAAATGCTCGGCGCCCTGCGTCGGCCGGGTCAGCGCCGAGCAGCACCGCCAGATCGTCGACGATTTCTGCGACTTCCTGTCGGGCAAGACCGACCGCTTTGCCCGCGAACTGGAACAGCAGATGAACGCCGCCTCCGAGCGACTCGACTTCGAGCGGGCCGCGCGGCTGCGTGACGACCTGTCCGCGCTCAAGCGCGCGATGGAGAAGCAGGCCGTGGTGTTCGGCGACGGGACCGACGCCGACGTGGTCGCCTTCGCCGACGACGAGCTGGAGGCGGCGGTCCAGGTGTTCCACGTCCGCGGCGGCCGGGTGCGCGGTCAGCGCGGCTGGATCGTCGAAAAGTCGGCGGAGGCGGGTGATTCCGGCGAGGAGCAGTTGGTGGAGCAGTTCCTGACGCAGTTCTACGGCGAGCAGGCCGAACTGGGCGGCGCCGCCGACGAAGCCGCCAACCCGGTGCCGCGCGAGGTGCTGGTGCCCTGCCTGCCGTCCAACTCCGATGAATTGGCCAGCTGGCTGTCCGGCCTGCGCGGTTCTCGGGTCGCGCTGCGGGTGCCGCGCCGCGGCGACAAGCGGGCGCTCGCCGAAACCGTGCAGCGCAACGCCAAAGACGCGCTACAGCAACACAAGCTGAGAAGGGCCGGCGACTTCAACGCCAGATCGGCTGCGCTGCAGAACATTCAGGAAGCCCTCGGGTTGGCCGATGCGCCGCTGCGCATCGAATGCGTCGACATCAGCCACGTGCAGGGCACCGACGTGGTGGGCTCGTTGGTGGTGTTCGAGGACGGCCTGCCGCGCAAGTCCGACTACCGCCACTTCGGGATCCGCGAAGCCGCCGGGCAGGGGCGCTCCGACGACGTTGCCTCCATCGCCGAGGTGACCCGGCGCCGGTTCGCACGACACCTGAGTGAACAAAACGACCCGAATATGCTTTCGCCCGAAGGAAAGTCGCGCCGATTCGCGTATCCGCCCAACCTCTACGTCGTCGACGGCGGCGCACCTCAGGTCAACGCGGCCAGCGCCGTGCTCGAAGACCTCGGCGTCACCGACGTCGCGGTGATCGGTCTGGCCAAGCGGCTGGAAGAGATATGGGTGCCGTCCGAGCCGGATCCCGTCATCATGCCGCGCAACAGCGAAGGGCTTTATCTGTTGCAACGGATTCGCGACGAGGCGCATCGGTTCGCCATCACCTACCATCGCAGCAAGCGATCCAAGCGAATGACCGCCTCGGCGCTGGATTCGGTGCCAGGATTGGGGGAGCATCGCCGCAAGGCGCTGGTAACCCATTTCGGATCCATAGCCCGCCTCAAGGAGGCCACCGTCGACCAGATCACGGCCGTTCCCGGTATCGGTGTGGCCACCGCCACCGCCGTCCTGGAGGCGTTGCGACCTGACCCGCCCGGAGAAGCCGAATGACGGGTGAATTGGCGGAGGGCCACACCAGAGATGCCCCGGCCGGCATCGATGTCGTTCTGGTGACCGGGTTATCGGGTGCCGGGCGGGGTACTGCGGCCAAGGTGCTCGAGGACTTGGGCTGGTATGTGGCCGACAACCTGCCGCCCCAGCTGATCACGCGGATGGTGGATTTCGGCATGGACGCGGGGTCGCGGATCACCCGGCTCGCGGTGGTGATGGACGTGCGCTCGCGTGGCTTCACCGGTGACCTCGATGAGGTGCGCAACGAGCTGGCCACCCGCAACATCAGGCCCCGGGTGGTGTTCATGGAGGCATCCGACGACATGCTGGTGCGCCGCTACGAGCAGAACCGCCGCAGCCATCCGCTCCAGGGCGACCAGACCCTGGCCGAGGGCATCGCCGCCGAGCGCCGGATGCTGGCCCCGGTGCGCGCCACCGCGGACCTGATCATCGACACGTCGACGCTGTCGGTGCGGGGCTTGCGGGAGAGCATCGAGCGCGCGTTCGGTGGCGAAGCCAGCACGTCGATCAGCGTCACCGTCGAATCGTTCGGCTTCAAGTACGGCCTGCCGATGGACGCCGACATGGTGATGGACGTGCGTTTCCTGCCGAACCCGCACTGGGTCGACGAGCTGCGCCCGCTCACCGGGCAGGACCCGGCCGTAAGTGAATACGTGTTGAGTCAGCCCGGCGCCGCGGAGTTTCTCGACGCCTACCATCGGTTGCTGTCTCTGGTCGTCGACGGTTACCGCCGGGAGGGCAAGCGCTACATGACGGTCGCCATCGGGTGCACCGGTGGTAAGCACCGCAGCGTTGCGATCGCCGAAGCGCTGATGCAGGTCCTCAAGGCCCATCCGGGCGAAGCCCAACTTTCGGTGCGGGTGTTGCACCGGGATCTGGGTCGCGAATGAACGCGCCGACGAATCAGGGCATCGTCGCGCTGGGCGGCGGGCACGGCCTGTACGCGACGCTGTCCGCGGCCCGCCGGCTGACGCCGCACGTCACCGCCGTGGTGACCGTCGCCGACGACGGTGGCTCGTCCGGGCGGCTGCGCAGCGAATTGGATGTGGTGCCACCGGGTGATCTGCGAATGGCGTTGGCGGCCTTGGCATCCGACAGCCCTCACGGCCGCCTTTGGGCGACCATCCTGCAGCACCGCTTCGGCGGCGATGGGGCGTTGGCCGGGCACCCGATCGGCAATCTGCTGCTCGCCGGGCTGTCGGAGGTGCTGGCCGATCCGGTGGCCGCTCTCGACGAGCTGGGCCGCATCCTCGGCGTCAAGGGCCGCGTGCTGCCGATGTGTCCGATCGCGCTGCAGATCGAGGCGGACGTGTCCGGCCTCGAGACCGATCCGCGCATATTCCGGCTGATTCGCGGCCAGGTGGCGATAGCCACCACACCGGGCAAGGTCCGGCGGGTGCGCCTGCTGCCGTCCGATCCGCCGGCGACCCGGCAGGCCGTCGACGCCATCATGGCCGCCGACCTGGTGGTGCTGGGTCCCGGCTCGTGGTTCACCAGCGTGATCCCGCACGTGCTGGTGCCTGGCCTGGCGGCGGCGCTGCGGGCCACCACCGCCCGGCGGGCGCTGGTGCTCAACCTGATGGCCGAGCCGGGGGAGACGGCCGGCTTCTCCGTCGAGCGTCATCTGCACGTGTTGGCCCAGCACGCACCGGGGTTCACCGTGCACGACATCATCATCGACGCCGAGCGGGTGCCCAGTGAGCGGGAGCGGGAGCACCTGCGCCGCACCGCGACGCTGCTTTCCGCCGAGGTCCACTTCGCCGACGTGGCCCGACCTGGTACACCTTTACATGATCCAGGCAAACTCGCGGCGGCCCTGGACGGGGTCCGGGCGGCCCGCAAGGGTCCGGGGGCGCCTCCGGTCACGGCCACCGCGGATATTCGGGTCGACGGTGCAAGTCCACAGACCGGTGGAGATGGACCGGGCGGCAGCGGACCGAGGAGTGACGACGCGTGGCGATGACGACCGAAGTCAAGGACGAGCTCAGCCGCCTGGTCGTGAAATCGGTCAGTGCGCGTCGCGCGGAAGTCACGTCCCTGCTGAGGTTCGCCGGCGGTTTGCACATCGTCGGCGGTCGGGTGGTGGTGGAGGCCGAGGTGGACCTGGGCAACGTCGCGCGGCGACTGCGCAAGGACATCTTCGAGCTCTACGGCTATAACGCGGTCGTGCATGTGTTGTCGGCCAGCGGGATTCGCAAGACCACCCGCTACGTGCTGCGCGTGGCCAACGACGGCGAGGCGCTGGCACGCCAGACCGGACTGCTCGACAACCGCGGCCGGCCCGTGCGTGGTCTGCCCGCCCAAGTCGTGGGCGGCAGCGTCGGCGACGCCGAAGCCGCCTGGCGCGGAGCCTTCCTCGCGCACGGGTCGCTGACCGAGCCGGGACGGTCGTCGGCTCTGGAGGTCAGCTGCCCCGGTCCGGAGGCCGCGCTGGCGTTGGTGGGCGCGGCGCGCCGGCTCGGGGTCAGCGCGAAGGCCCGCGAGGTGCGTGGCGCCGATCGGGTCGTGGTGCGCGACGGCGAGGCGATCGGCGCGTTGCTGACCCGGATGGGCGCCCAGGACACCCGGCTGATCTGGGAGGAGCGCCGGATGCGCCGCGAGGTGCGGGCGACGGCCAACCGGCTCGCCAACTTCGACGACGCCAACCTGCGCCGCTCGGCGCGGGCCGCGGTCGCGGCCGCAGCCCGGGTGGAACGCGCGCTGGAGATTCTCGGCGACACCGTGCCCGACCATCTTTCCTCGGCCGGCAAGCTGCGCGTCGAGCACCGGCAGGCCTCGCTGGAGGAGCTCGGCCGGCTCGCTGACCCCCCGATGACGAAAGACGCTGTGGCGGGGCGCATTCGACGGCTGCTGTCGATGGCCGACCGCAAGGCCAAGATCGAGGGCATTCCAGACACCGAGTCGGCGGTGACGCCGGATTTGCTGGAAGACGCGTAACTGGTCGCGTCATTTGCTGTTCGCAACGAGTAGGCGGGGGCTACGGTCGGGGGATGAAGCGGCTTTCAAGCGTTGATGCGGCGTTTTGGTCGGCCGAAACTTCGGGCTGGCACATGCATGTGGGCGCACTGGCGATTTGCGACCCGAAGGAAGCGCCCGAATACAGCTTCCAGCGGCTCCGCGAACTGATCATCGAGCGGCTGCCCGAACTGCCGCAGCTGCGGTGGCGGGTCACCGGCGCGCCGCTCGGGCTGGACCGGCCGTGGTTCGTCGAAGACGAGGACCTGGACGTCGACTTCCACATCCGGCACATCGCGGTGCCCGCACCGGGCGGCCGTCGCGAGCTCGAGGAGCTGGTGGGCCGGTTGATGTCCTACAAGCTGGACCGCGCCCGGCCGCTGTGGGAGATGTGGGTGATCGAGGGCGTCGAGGGCGGCCGGATCGCGTCGCTGACCAAGATGCACCACGCCATCGTCGACGGCGTCTCGGGTGCCGGCCTAGGTGAAATTCTTTTGGATGTCACGCCGGAACCGCGGCCGCCGCAACAGGAAACGGTGGGATCGCTGGTGGGATCGAAGATTCCGGGCCTGGAGCGGCGCGCGGTGGGTGCGCTCATCAACCTCGGAGTCAAGACGCCCTTCCGCATCGCCCGGCTGATGGAGCAGACCGTGCGCCAGCAGATCGCCGCGCTGGGTGTGAGCAGCGACCGGCCCCCGCGCTACTTCGAGGCGCCCAAGACGCGGTTCAATGCGCCCGTGACACCGCACCGGCGGATCACCGGGTGCCGCATCGAGCTGGCCCGGGCCAAGGCCGTAAAAGATGCCTACGGCGTCAAGCTCAACGACGTTGTGCTGGCGCTCGTGGCCGGCGCGGCCCGCGAGTACTTGCAGAAGCGCGGCGAGCTGCCGGCCAAGCCGCTCATCGCCCAGATCCCGGTCTCCACGCGCACCGACGACGACAAGGACGACGTCGGCAACAAGGTGAGCTCGATGACCGTGTCGCTCGCGACCGACGTCGACGATCCCGCCGAGCGGCTGCGGGCCATCCACGAGAGCACTCAGAACGCCAAGTTGATGGCCAAGGCGCTGTCGGCGCATCAGATCATGGGGCTGACGGAGACCACGCCGCCGGGGTTGCTGCAGTTGGCCGCGCGGGCCTACACGGCCAGTGGGTTGTCGCGAAACCTGGCCCCCATCAACCTGGTTGTGTCCAATGTGCCGGGTCCGCCGTTCCCGTTGTACATGGCCGGCGCCAGGCTTGATTCGCTGGTGCCGCTCGGCCCGCCCGTCATGGACGTCGCCCTGAACATCACCTGCTTCTCCTACACCGACTATCTGGACTTCGGTTTCGTGACGACGCCCGAGGTGGCCAACGACATTGACGACATGGCCGACCGCATCGAGCCGGCGCTCACCGAGCTGGAGAAGGCCGCCGCGCGGGAGTGAGTCCTCGGCGGGTCGCCGCCATCAGCCCTAGTCGCGATCGGGTGGGTTCGTCGCGTACACCCAGGACAGGAACCGCGCGACGGCCTCGGCGGATCGATGCGCCCGGGGCGAACTGAAGATGTCGAAAGCGTGCTGCGCGCTTGGTAATTCGGCGTAGGCGACGGGGGACTTCGACACCGCGCGCAGCTCCTCGATGAATTCCTGGGCCTCGCCGACGGGAATCAGCGAATCGTCGCAGCCGTGCAGCACGAAGAACGGCGGCGCGTCGGCCCGCAGCCGCCGGATCGGCGAGGCGTCGACGTAGACGTTGCGGTGCGCGTCGTATTCCCGCTTCACCACGAACTTTTCGAGCAGGGAGACGAATTCGGGGCGGCCCTCGCCCTCGGTCGAGAACCAGTCGTAGCGACCGTAGATCGGGACGGCGGCCGCCACCGAGGTGTCGACGTCTTCGAAGCCCGGCTGGAATTGCGGGTCGTTGGGGGTCAGCGCCGCCAGTGCGCACAGGTGTCCGCCCGCGGAGCCGCCGGTGACCGCGACGAAGTCGGGGTCACCGCCGTAGTCGGCGATGTTCTCCTTGACCCACGCCAGCGCGCGTTTGACGTCGACGATGTGGTCGGGCCAGGTGTGGCGGGGGGAGACGCGATAGCCGATCGAGACACACACCCAGCCGCGGGCGGCCAGGTGGCTCATCAGCGGATAGGCCTGCGGCCGGCGCATCCCGATCATCCAGGCCCCGCCGGGCACTTGCAGCAGCACGGGCGCCTTCGCGTCCCGCGGCAGGTCGCGGCGGCGCCAGATGTCGGCGAGGTTCGCGCGGCCGTTCGGGCCGTAGGACACCACATTCGTCTTCTCGACGTAGCGCCGGCGGGCCACGGTGTTGCCCAGCGGCAGGCTGCGCCGCCCGCTGCGCGTGGGCTTGGCGTGCGGCAGCTTGCTCAGCGCCTCTTCGTAATCGTGTCCGAGCTGCTCGCGCAGCCCGGCCTCGAGCACCGGGCCGGGGGTGGTGATGCCGCGGTAGCGGATCACCCCCAGGATCGCCCACGACGCGGCCGTCAGGGCCAGCGCCGCCTTGCCGCGCCGTCCCGCGAAGTGGCCGCGCCGCGCGCGCCGCAGCGCGTCCAGCAGCGAGACGGAGAAGTAGACGCCCGGCACCTCCGACGTCGGCCAGCCGAACCAGAAGACCAGCACGGTGCTGTAGCCCTTGCGCGCCAGCGGCCGTAATCCGTTGGCGGCGTTGGCCAGTTCCAGTGTGGCGCGCGCCAGCGGCCGGGGGCGGACGAGGCGGCGCATCATCCGTTGACCCGAGATTGCAGTTCGTTGCGCTGGATCTTGCCGGTGCTGCCGCGCGGGAGTTCGTCGAGGACGGCTATCTCGCGGGGCACTTTGTAGTTGGCCAGGTTCTCCCGGACATGCTGTTTGAGCGTCTCGGGCGTGGCCTGGGCGCCCGCGCTCAAAACCACGAACGCCGCCAGGCGCTGGCCGTACTGCTCATCGTCGACGCCGATGACCGCGGCCTCGGCCACGTCGGGGTGCCCCGCCAACGTCTTCTCCACCTCGATCGGATAGACGTTCTCGCCGCCGGAGACGATCATCTCGTCGTCGCGGCCGACCACGAATAACCGGCCGGCCTCGTCGAGGTAGCCGACGTCGCCCGACGACATGAACCCCGCGTGAAAATCCTTGGTGGTGCCCGAGGTGTATCCCTCGAACTGGGTGTCGTTGCGGACGTAGATGGTGCCGACCTCACCGGTGGGCAGTTCGTTGAATTCGCTGTCCAGGATCCGGATTTCGGTCCCGCCCGCCGGGCGGCCCGCGGTGTCGGGTGCCGCGCGCAGGTCCTGCGGGGTGGCGGTGGCGATCATGCCGGCCTCGGTGGCGTTGTAGTTGTTGTAGATCACGTCGCCGAACTCGTCCATGAACGCGGTCACGACATCGGGCCGCATCCGCGAGCCGGATGCCGCCGCGAATCGCAATGACTTGCAGCTGTACCGCTTTCGCACCTCGGGCGGCAGCTCCATGATGCGGTCGAACATCACCGGCACCACCGCCAGGCCGGTCGCCTTGTGCCGGTCGATGAGGTCCAGCGTCGCCTCCGGGTCGAACTTGCGCCGGGTGACTACCGTGCAAGCCATCGACGCCGCGAAGATCAACTGCGAAAAGCCCCACGCGTGGAACATCGGCGCCACGACCACGACCGTCTCTTCGGCCCGCCACGGCGTGCGGTCCAGGATGGCCTTGAGCGTGCCGATGCCGGCGTTGCCGCCGGTTTGATTGGCTCCCTTGGGAGTTCCGGTGGTGCCGGACGTCAGCAGGATCATCCTGCCCTTGCGGCCGGTGCGCTCGGGCTGTTGGCCGGTGTGATCGGTGATGAGCTTCTCGACCGTCAGCTCGTGGTGCCCGTCGGTCCAGGCCACGATGCGGGTGGCGTCCGGTTTGTCGGCCAGCGCGCGGTCCACCGTTTCGGTGAACTCCTCGTCGTAGATGACGGCGTCGACGCCTTCGCGGTTGACCACCTCGGCGAGCGCCGGTCCGGCGAACGACGTGTTGAGCAACACGACGTCGGCGCCGATCCGGTTGGCGGCCACCACCGCCTCGACGAAGCCGCGATGGTTGCGGCACATGATCCCGACGACCTTGGGTTGGCCTGGGGGCAGGTCCTGCAGCGCCGCGCCGAGCGCGTTGATCCGCTCGTCGAGCTGGCGCCAGGTCAACGTGCCGAGCTCGTCGACCAGGCCCGGCCGGTCCGGGCAGCGTTGCGCCGCGCCGGCGAAGCCCACGGTCATCCCCATGCCCTCGCGGCGCATGGCGGCGGCGATCTTCAGGTAGCGGTCGGGCCGCATCGGCGCGATCATGCCGGCGCGCCGCAGCGTGGTGATGAGCCCGAGGGCTTGATTGATCGGAGAGGCCACGGTTCAGCCCAGGATCGGGAAACGTCGCTTGGCGGCCAGGTCCTTGAGGGCCTGCTGCATCACCGACCGCACATGCTCGTCTACCGCGTCGACGTCCGGGTCGTCGCCGAATTGCGCGGTGATGTCGATCGGCTTCAGCACCTGCGTGACGATCTTGGTCGGCAGCGGCAGGTTGGGCGGGATCACCGCACTGAAGCCGAAGGGGAAGCCGAACGACAGCGGCAGGATGGCGCTGCGCAGCAAGCGCTTCACCCCCAACCGCTCGGCCAGCCAGGTGCCGCGCGACAGGTAGAGCTGCGTCTCCTGTCCGCCGATGGACACCGCGGGCACGATGGGGACCCCGGCCTCGATGGCCGTCCTGACGTATCCCTTGCGGCCGTCGAAGTCGATGACGTTCTCCGAGAGCGTGGGCCGGTATGCGTCGTAGTCACCGCCGGGGAAGACGATGACCACCCCGCCGGACCGCAGGGCCTTGGCCGCGTTCTCCCGGCTGGCCCGGATGTATCCGGTGCGGCGGAAGAACTCGCCCGTGGGGCCCGTCATGAGGATGTCATGGCTCAGTGTGTAGATCGGCCGGTCATAGCCGAACTTCTCGTAGAAGTGGACGCTGAAGATGGGGACATCCATCGGGAACATGCCGCCGGAGTGGTTGCCGACGACCAGCGCCCCGCCGGGCGGGAACGAACCCAGGCCGTGCACCTCCGAGCGGAAGTATGTCTTCAGGGCCGGGCGCATCACGCTCATCAGGCGCTGGGTCAAGACGGGGTCGAATTTGCCGATGTCGCCGACATCGGGGTGATCGTTGTCGGTCACGTTCCTCCCTTGACGCTCCCGCGAGGCCGCTCTAGGTATGAGGGGCCGCGTCGAGTTCCTCGATGGTAGCGACCGGGGCACGGCGGCCGTCATGGTGTTTATCTCTTTCCGCGTCTGCGGATATGGTGCCCGCCGGGTCCCGGCGCTATTGTTACGACGCCCTCAGTGAAATCTCGAGAAACGGGACCCGATGGACGTTGCCGGTTTGTCACCCGAGCGCAACGCCCGCTCGGGTGGCGCGCGCAGGAGTAGCCCCAGCGACAGACGCTCACGGCGGCCCCACGCCAGCGTCGTCCGCACCGAACCGGCCCGTCGCAGTCCGGGACCCTCGCCGTCCGCACCGGCCACCGGGCGCCCGGCCGGTGACGTCGATCCGGCCACCCCGGACGCGGCGGACCACCGCCAGGCCGACTACTTCGTGCGGCTGCTCTCGCAGAACCGCAGGCTCATCGAACAGCGGCTCGACGACTACCAGAAGGCGATCGTCAACGCGCAAGCCAACGGTGACGTCGATGCCGTCTGCAACCTTCGCCGCATGGCGCGGATCGAGGAACAGGACCGGGACAATCTCGACGGCATGCTGGAGAAGTTGCGCCGCAGATTCGCCCGCCGGACGCCGGGGGACCCGCAAGCCCTCTCCGCGCGGCCGCGCTCCGCGGTCCGGTAGCAATTCGCCTATCGCGCAGCGATTTTCGTTGCTAGGCGACCGGCGAAGGGGTGCGTCGCGCCGATTCGGCCACACCCGCGCGGCGGTGCCGATACATTTGACGGGCCAACTGGTTTCTTCCGACACCGAACGAGGCCGCCCATGGGATTCATGACCCCGGACCTTCCCGACGTCGATCGCAAGACCTGGCCCACACTGCCCCGGGCCACCCGGCTGCAGGTCGTGACGCGGCACTGGGCGGAACACGGCTTCGGGACACCCTCTGCCGTGTATCTGCTGTACCTGATCAAGATCGCCCTGTACATCGCCGTCCCCGCCGCGATCATCTCGCTGACCCCGGGCCTCGGCGGGCTTGGCCGCATCGCCGACTGGTGGACGCAGCCGATCGTCTACCAGAAGGTCATCGTCTTCACGCTGCTGTTCGAGGTGATGGGCCTGGGTTGTGGGTCCGGCCCGCTGACCGGACGGTTCATGCCGCCCATCGGCGGAATCTTGTACTGGCTGCGGCCCAACACGATTCGGCTGCCGGCGTGGCCTGGAAAGGTGCCGTTCACCGCAGGTGACAGCCGCACCGTCGTCGACGTCGCGCTGTACGCAATCGTTTTGGCCGGCGGGGTGTGGGCCCTGCTGTCGCCCGGCCACGGCGGGCCGGTCACCGCGGTCGGCGACGTTGGCCTGATCGACCCCGTCCGCGTCATCCCGACGATCGTCGCGCTGGCGGTACTGGGCCTGCGCGACAAGACCATTTTCCTGGCCGCGCGCGGCGAGCACTACTGGCTCAAGCTGTTCGTGTTCTTCTTCCCGTTCACCGATCAGATCGCGGCATACAAGCTCATCATGCTGTTGTTGTGGTGGGGCGCCGCAACATCCAAGCTCAACCACCACTTCCCGTATGTGGTGTCGGTAATGACGAGCAATAACGCGCTGCTGCGGCCCAAACTGTTCAACCCGATCAAGCACATGCTGTACCGCGACCACATCAACGATCTGCGTCCCACCTGGTTGCCGAAGATGATGGCCCACGTCGGCGGCACCACAGCCGAATTCGTGGTTCCGACGGTGCTGGTCTTTTTCGCCGGCGATCACCCGTGGCGGTGGTTCCTGATCGGATTCATGGTGATCTTCCACCTCAACATCATTTCCAACCTCCCGATGGGAGTTCCGTTGGAGTGGAACGTCTTCTTCATCTTCTCGCTGTTCTATCTGTTCGGGCACTACGCCTCGATCCAGGCCACCGACCTGCGTTCGCCGCTGCTGTGGGCCCTCGTAATCGCCGCGGTGGCAATCGTGATCGCGGGAAACATGTTCCCCAAGAAGATTTCGTTCCTCCCCGCAATGAGGTATTACGCCGGCAACTGGGCGTCCAGCGTGTGGTGCTTCCGCGCCGGCGCCGAGGAAAAGATCGACGCCGAGATCGTCAAGAGCTCCGCCCTGGTCATCAACCAGCTGGCCCGGCTTTACGACCCCGAGACCGCGGAGATCATGGCGGACAAGACCGCCGCCTTCCGGGCCATGCACGTGCACGGCCGCGCGCTCAACGCCCTGGTGCCTCGCGCCATCGACGACGAAGCCAATTACAAGATCCGCGAGGGTGAAATCGTCGCCGGGCCGCTGGTCGGCTGGAACTTCGGCGAGGGCCACCTGCACAACGAGCAGCTGCTCGAAGCCGTGCAGCGCCGTTGCCACTTCGAGGACGGCGACGTGCGGGTGATCGTCCTCGAGGGACAGCCCATCCACATCCAGAAGCAGTGGTACCGCATCCTCGACGCCAAGGCTGGACTGATCGAGGAAGGCTATGTCAACGTCGAGGACATGCTCGCCCGCCAGCCGTGGCCGGAGCCCGGTGACGAGTTGCCCGTGCATGTCATCGATGGCGGCGACCGCCCGGCTTCGCCGCTGACGACCCGGCGCAACGCGCTATGAGCAGAGCCGTGGTGGTCGGCGCCGGCCCCAACGGCCTGGCCGCGGCGATCCACCTCGCCCGTCACGGCGTCGAAGTCCAGGTGCTCGAGGCGTGCGACACCGTCGGCGGGGGAGCCCGCTCCGGCGAACTGACGATGCCCGGCGTCATCCACGACCACTGCTCGGCGTTTCACCCGCTGGGCGTCGGCTCGCCGTTCTGGAAGGAGATCGACCTGCAGCGCTACGGGCTGCGGTGGAGGTGGCCGGAAGTCGACTGCGCGCACCCGCTCGACGACGGCACCGCCGGCGTGCTCTACCAGTCGCTCGATGAGACGGTGGCCCGGATGGGGGCCGACGGCGCCCGGTGGCGGCGGGCGATAGGGGACCTGGCGGCGGGATTCGATGAGCTGGCCGAGGATCTCATGGGTCCGGTGCTGGGCATCCCGCGTCACCCGCTCCGCCTGGCCGGCTTCGGCCCGCGGGCGCTGCTGCCGGCCACCACCATGGCCCGCTGGTTTCGCACCGAGCAGGCGCGCGCGCTGTTCGGCGGCGCGGCCGCGCACGTCTACACCCGGCTCGACCGGCCGCTCACCGCGTCCCTGGGGTTGATGATCCTGGCCAGCGGGCACCGCTACGGCTGGCCCGTCGCGCAAGGGGGGTCCGGGTCGATCAGCCAGGCGCTTTCCGCCGCCCTGCAGGAGTACGGCGGCTCGGTGGCGACCGGGGTGACCGTCAGCAGTCGCAAAGACATCCCGGACGCCGACATCGTCATGCTCGACCTCAGCCCGGCCGCGGCGCTCGCCATCTACGGCGACGCCATGCCGGACCGGATCAGGCGGTCCTATCGGCGTTACCGCGCGGGCTCGTCGGCGTTCAAGGTCGACTTCGCCATCGAGGGCGACATCCCGTGGGCCAACCCCGACTGCGCCCGGGCCGGCACCGTGCACCTGGGCGGCACGTTCGCCGAGATCGCGGACACCGAACGTCAACGCGCGCAGGGAAAGATGGCCGACCGGCCCTTTGTGCTCCTCGGGCAGCAGTACCTGAGCGACCCGTCCCGCTCGGCGGGCAACGTCAACCCCATCTGGGCTTACGCGCACGTGCCGTTCGGCTACGACGGCGACGCCACGGCCGCCGTCGTCGGCCAGATCGAGCGGTTTGCGCCGGGTTTCTCCGACCGCGTCCTGGCGACGGTCAGCAAGGGGCCCGCTGAGCTGCGGGCCTACAACGCGAACTTCATCGGCGGCGACATCATCGGCGGCGCCAACGACGGGCTGCAGGTGATCTTCCGCCCCCGCATCGCCGTCGATCCCTACGCCACCGGCGTGCCCGGCGTCTACCTGTGTTCACAGTCGACGCCTCCGGGGGCCGGCATCCATGGGCTGTGCGGTTACCACGCCGCCGATTCGGCGCTGAAGTGGCTGAAGAAGACCCGCCGCGACTGAGGTCACATCGTCCGCGGGAACCGGGGCGGCAACCGCGCATGTTGCTCATCTAGGCTGACCACGAGCGCGTATTCAGCGGACTCAGTAAAGACATCGCCAAGACAGGGAGAGATCAAGTGACGGTCCGAGTAGGCATCAACGGCTTCGGTCGAATCGGACGCAATTTCTACCGGGCCCTGCTGACCCAACAGGAGCAGGGCACCGCCGACATCGAGGTGGTGGCGGTCAACGACATCACCGACAACCACACACTGGCGCATCTGCTCAAATTCGACTCCATCCTGGGCCGGCTGCCCTACGACGTCAGCCTGGAAGGCCAGGACACCATCGTGGTGGGTCCGCACAAGATCAAGGCACTCGAGGTCAGGGAGGGCCCGGCAGCGTTGCCGTGGGGCGACCTGGGCGTCGACGTCGTCGTGGAATCCACCGGCCTGTTCACCAACGCCGCCAAGGCCAAGGGGCACCTGGACGCCGGCGCCAAGAAGGTGATCATCTCGGCGCCCGCCACCGACGAGGACATCACCATCGTCCTGGGCGTCAACGACGACAAGTACGACGGCAGCCAGAACATCATCTCCAACGCGTCGTGCACCACGAACTGCCTCGGGCCGCTGGCCAAGGTCCTCAACGACGAGTTCGGCATCGTCAAGGGGCTGATGACCACCATCCACGCCTACACCCAGGACCAGAACCTGCAGGACGGGCCGCACAAGGACCTGCGCCGGGCGCGCGCCGCCGCGCTGAACATCGTGCCGACCTCCACCGGCGCGGCCAAGGCCATCGGCCTGGTGCTGCCGGAGCTGAAGGGCAAGCTCGACGGGTACGCGTTGCGGGTGCCGATCCCCACCGGCTCGGTGACCGACCTCACCGCCGAGCTGTCCAAATCCGCCAACGCCGAAGACATCAACGCCGCCTTCAAGGCCGCAGCGGAGGGCAAGCTGAAGGGCATCCTGAAGTACTACGACGCCCCGATCGTCTCCAGCGACATCGTCACCGACCCGCACAGCTCGATCTTTGACTCCGGTCTGACCAAGGTGATCGGCAACCAAGCCAAGGTGGTGTCCTGGTACGACAACGAGTGGGGCTACTCCAACCGCCTCATCGACCTCGTCGTACTGGTCGGCAAGTCGCTGTAAGCATGGCCGTTCCTACTCTGAAAGACCTACTGGCCGAAGGTGTTTCGGGTCGGGGCGTGCTGGTGCGTTCAGACCTGAACGTCCCTCTCGACGACGAAGGCGCCATCACCGACCCAGGCCGGATCACCGCGTCGGTGCCGACGTTGCAGGCGCTCGTCGACGCCGGCGCCAAGGTGGTGGTCGCCGCGCACCTGGGTCGGCCGAAAAACGGGTCGGACCCGAAGTTGTCGCTGGCGCCGGTGGCGGCGGCGCTCGGCGAGCAGCTCGGCCGGCACGTGCAGCTGGCCGGTGATGTCGTCGGCGGGGACGCGCTGGCCCGGGCCGAGGGGCTCACGGACGGCGACGTGCTGCTGCTGGAGAACATCCGCTTCGATTCCCGCGAAACCAGCAAGGACGACGGTGAGCGGCTCGCGCTCGCCCGCGAACTCGCCGAATTGGTTTCGCCCGGAGGGGCTTTCGTCTCCGACGGGTTTGGGGTGGTGCACCGCAAGCAGGCTTCCGTGTACGACGTGGCGACGCTGCTGCCGCATTACGCCGGCACGCTGGTGGCCGACGAGATCCGGGTGCTGGAGCAGTTGACCAGCTCGACCACCCGCCCCTACGCGGTGGTGCTCGGCGGATCGAAGGTGTCCGACAAGCTCGGCGTCATCGAGTCGCTGGCGACCAAGGCCGACAGCATCGTGATCGGCGGCGGGATGTGCTTCACCTTCCTTGCCGCACAAGGCTTTCCGGTGGGGAAGTCGCTGCTGGAAGAGGAGATGGTCGACACCTGCCGCCGGCTGCTGGACACCTACGTCGACGTGCTGCGGCTGCCCAGGGACGTCGTGGTGGCCGAGCAGTTCGCCGCCGACTCGCCGCCGCAGACGGTGGCCGCCGACGCCATCCCGGACGACATGATCGGGCTGGACATCGGCCCGGAATCGGTGAAGCGCTTCGCGGCCCTGTTGTCCAACGCCCGGACGGTCTTCTGGAACGGCCCCATGGGCGTGTTCGAGTTCCCGGCGTTCGCCACGGGCACCAGGGGCGTCGCCGAGGCCATCGCCGCGGCGACCGGCAAGGGCGCGTTCAGTGTGGTGGGCGGCGGTGACTCCGCGGCCGCGGTGCGTGCGCTGGGCATCCCGGAGGGCGACTTCTCGCACATTTCCACCGGCGGTGGCGCGTCGCTGGAATACCTTGAGGGCAAGACGCTGCCGGGCATCGAGGTTCTCGGGCGGCCGCAACCAAGTGGAGGAGACGCGTGAGCCGCAAGCCGCTGATCGCCGGCAACTGGAAGATGAATCTCAACCACTTCGAGGCGATCGCGCTGGTGCAGAAGATCGCGTTCGCGCTCCCGGACAAGTACTACGACAAGGTCGACGTCACGGTCTTGCCGCCGTTCACCGACCTGCGCAGCGTGCAAACCCTGGTCGACGGCGACAAGCTGCGGCTGACCTACGGCGGCCAGGATCTGTCTCAGCACGACTCGGGCGCCTACACCGGTGACATCAGCGGGGCCTTCCTGGCCAAGCTGGGCTGCAGCTTCGTCGTGGTCGGCCACTCCGAACGGCGCACCTACCACAACGAGGACGACGCGCTGGTGGCCGCCAAGGCCGCAGCGGCCCTCAAGCACGAGCTGACCCCGATCGTGTGCATTGGCGAGCACCTCGACGTCCGGGAGGCCGGCGGACACGTCAGCCACTGCGAGGAGCAGCTGCGCGGCTCGCTGGCCGGGCTGTCCGCCGAGCAGATCGACAAGGTGGTGGTCGCCTACGAGCCCGTTTGGGCCATCGGCACCGGCCGGGTGGCCAGTGCCGCCGACGCCCAGGAGGTGTGCGCCGCGATCCGGACGACGTTGGCGACCCTCGCCTCGTCCAAGGTCGCCGACACCGTTCGGGTGCTCTACGGCGGCTCGGTGAACGCCAAGAACATCGGTGACATCATCGCCCGCGACGACATCGACGGCGCCCTGGTCGGCGGCGCGTCCCTGGATGGTGAGCAGTTCGCGACGCTGGCGGCGATCGCCGCCGGCGGGCCCCTGCCGTGACGCCGCGGCCCCGCCGGTAGGATTTAGCGTCATGGAGCTGGCCCTGCAGATCACCCTGGTGGTCACAAGCGTGCTCGTGGTGTTGCTGGTGCTGCTGCACCGCGCCAAGGGTGGTGGCCTGTCGACGCTGTTCGGCGGCGGTGTCCAGTCCAGCCTGTCCGGTTCGACGGTGGTGGAGAAGAACCTGGACCGGTTGACGCTGTTCATCACCGGCATCTGGCTGGTTTCCATCATCGGGGTGGCCCTGCTGATCAAGTACCGGTGACCCGTCGGCGGGCGGAGCGCGTGATCCGCACCGATACTGGGACGCATGGTTGACGTTTCCGACATCGCGCTCGAACCCATCGGCGCCGTGCAACGCACGCTCGTCGGTCGCGAGGCGACAGAGCCGATGCGCGCCGACATCCGGCTGCTGGGCGCCATCCTCGGCGACACCGTGCGCGAGCAGAGCGGGGACGAGGTTTTCGACCTCGTGGAGCGCGCCCGGGTGGAGTCGTTTCGGGTGCGCCGCTCCGAGATCGAGCGGGTCGACTTGGCGCGCATGTTCGACGGAATCGACATTCACCAAGCGATCCCGGTCATCCGGGCATTCAGCCACTTCGCGCTGCTGGCCAACGTGGCCGAGGACATCCACCGGGAGCGTCGCCGCGCCATCCACGTCTCCGCAGGCGAGCCGCCGCAGGACAGCAGCCTAGCCGCTACCTACGCGAAACTCGATGGGGCCGAACTTGATTCGGCGACGGTGGCCGACGCGCTGCGAGGCGCCCTGATCTCCCCGGTGATCACCGCCCACCCCACCGAGACCCGGCGGCGCACCGTCTTCGTCACCCAGCACCGGATCACCCAGCTGATGCGGTTGCACGCCGAGGGGCACACCGAAACCGATGAGGGGCGCAACATTGAGCGTGAGTTGCGCCGCCAGGTCCTCACCCTGTGGCAGACCGCGCTGATCCGGTTGTCCCGCTTGCAGATCACCGACGAGATCGAGGTCGGGCTGCGTTATTTCGCCGCGGCGTTCTTCCAGGTCATTCCGCAGGTCAACGCCGAGGTCCGGGACGCGTTGCGGGCGCGGTGGCCCGACACCGACCTGCTCGCCGCGCCGATCCTGCGGCCCGGCTCCTGGATCGGCGGCGACCGCGACGGCAATCCGAACGTGACCGGCGACGTGGTGCGCCAGGCCACTAGCAGTGCCGCGTTCACCGCGCTGTCGCATTACCTGGAAGAGCTCACCGCCCTCGAACAGGATCTGTCGATGTCGGCGCGACTCGTCCCCGTCACCGCGGGGCTGGCGGAACTGGCCGAGGGCTGCGGGGAGAAGGCCCGTGCCGACGAGCCGTACCGGCGGGCGGTGCGGGTGATTCGCGCCCGGCTCACCGCGACGGGCGCCGAGATCCTGGACAGCCGGCCGCAGCACGAGCTGGACCTCGGCCTGGCACCGTATTCCGCCCCGGCCGAGCTGCAGGCGGACTTGGACACCATCGACGAGTCGCTACGCGCACACGGCAGTGCACTGCTGGCCGACGACCGTCTCGCCCTGCTACGAGAAGGCGTGAGCGTCTTCGGGTTTCACTTGTCCGGGCTGGACATGCGGCAAAACTCCGACGTCCACGAAGAGGTGGTGGGGGAGCTGTTGGCGTGGGCCGGGGTGCACCCGGACTACGCCTCGCTGCCCGAGGACGAGCGGGTCGAGCTGCTGACCGGCGAGCTGGGTACCCGCCGCCCGCTGGTCGGCGACCGCGGGGGCCTGTCCGACCTGGCCCGCAAGGAGCTCGACGTCATCGGCGCCGCGGCGTATGCCGTCGGGCGCTACGGCCCGGCCGCGGTACCCAACTACGTCATCTCCATGTGCCGCTCTGTCTCCGACGTCTTGGAGGTGGCGATTCTGCTGAAAGAGGGCGGGCTGCTGGATGCCTCCAGGCCGGAACCGTATTGCCCGGTTGCCATCTCGCCGCTCTTCGAGACGATCGACGATCTGTATAACGGCGCGGCCATCCTCGACGCGATGCTGGAGCTTCCGCTGTACCGGGCGGTCGTCGACGCGCAGGGCGGCCGTCAGGAGGTGATGCTCGGCTACTCCGACTCGAACAAGGACGGCGGTTACCTCGCCTCCAGCTGGGCGGTCTACCGGGCGGAGCTGGCGCTGGTCGAGGTGGCCCGCAAGGCCGGAATTCGCTTGCGGCTCTTCCACGGTCGCGGCGGTACCGTCGGCCGCGGGGGTGGGCCGAGCTATCAGGCCATCCTGGCGCAACCCCCGGGCGCGGTGAACGGCTCGCTGCGGCTCACCGAGCAGGGCGAGGTGATCGCCGCCAAGTACGCCGAACCGCAGGCGGCCCGGCGCAATCTGGAGAGCTTGGTGGCGGCGACGCTGGAGTCGACGCTGCTCGACGTCGAGGGCCTGGGCGATGCCGCGGAGCCGGCCTACGCGGTGCTCGACGAAGTGGCCACCCTGGCGCAGCGCGCCTACGCCGAATTGGTGCATGAAACACCGGGATTCGTCGACTACTTCATGGCCTCGACGCCGGTCAGCGAGATCGGTTCGCTGAACATCGGCAGTCGCCCGACGTCACGCAAACCCACGTCGTCGATATCGGACCTGCGCGCCATCCCCTGGGTGCTGGCGTGGAGCCAGTCCCGGGTGATGCTTCCGGGCTGGTACGGCACCGGGTCGGCGTTCGAGCAGTGGATCGCGGCCGGGCCCGAAAGCGAGAGCGAGCGGGTGGCGATCCTGCACGAGCTGTACGAGCGGTGGCCGTTCTTCCGCGGCGTGCTCTCCAACATGGCCCAGGTGCTCGCCAAGAGCGACCTCGGCCTGGCGGCGCACTACTCGGAGCTGGTCGAGGACGAGGAACTGCGGGACCGGGTGTTCGACAAGATCGTGGACGAGCACCGGCGGACCATCGCGATGCACAAGGTGATCACCGGTCACGACGACCTGCTCGCCGACAACCCCGCGCTGGCCCGCTCGGTGTTCAACCGCTTCCCCTACCTGGAGCCACTGAACCACCTGCAGGTGGAGCTGCTGCGCCGCTACCGCTCCGGTGACGACGACGAACTGGTGCAGCGCGGCATCCTGCTGACGATGAACGGATTGGCCAGCGCGTTACGTAACAGCGGGTGATGGGCATTCGTTAAGCCATGTCTGACACCACGTCCCCCGTGAC
This sequence comes from Mycobacterium sp. 852002-30065_SCH5024008, assembly GCF_001665645.1. Classification (NCBI taxonomy): domain Bacteria; kingdom Bacillati; phylum Actinomycetota; class Actinomycetes; order Mycobacteriales; family Mycobacteriaceae; genus Mycobacterium; species Mycobacterium sp. 852002-30065_SCH5024008. Next base: position 79,932 of record NZ_LZSZ01000107.1, read on the forward strand.
CGCGGCCGAGTTGGCGCAGAACACCGTCTTCGAACGACTGGCGCGCGTCGGGTTCGTCGTCAATGGGGTGCTGCACCTGATCGTCGGCTATCTCGCGATCCGGGTTGCGGTTGGCGACGGCGGAACCGCCGACCAAACCGGCGCCCTGGCGACGCTGGCGGCCAAGCCGGGTGGCCCGCTCGCACTGTGGATCGCCACGGCCGCCCTGCTGGCGATGGGCCTGTGGCGGCTCGTCGAAACCGCCCTCGGCCGATCATGCGACCGGAAGTCGGAGGGCCCGTCGTCGGATGCGTCCTCGCGGGCGAAGGCCCTTGGGCTGGCGGCGGTCTACCTCGCTTTTGCCTACTCCGCATTCGGATTCGCCCGGGGCGCCGGAAGGGCGGCGGATCAACAGAATTCGAGCATCAGCGCGCGCCTCATGGAAACGACCGGCGGCACCATCGCGCTCGTTGCGGGCGGGCTGGTCATCGTCGTGGTCGGGTGTTACCACATCTACAAGGGCGCCAGCCGCAATTTCGTCGACGACCTCCGGGGCAAGTCGGGCGACTTCGTGCGCCGGCTCGGCGTGGCCGGGTATATCGGCAAGGGCGCCGTGATCACCCTGACAGGCGCGCTGGTGATCATCGCCGCGTGTCGCTCGGAACCGAAGAAGGCCACGGGGCTCGACGGGGCCCTGAAGGCACTCGGGGCTCAGCACTATGGGGCGGCGCTGTTGATCGCCGCCGGCCTCGGACTCATCACCTACGGGCTGTACAGCTTCGTGATGGCCCGGTCGACGAAGATGTAGGCCTGCGAGGTCTCAGCGGTTCCGCAGTCGGTCCGGGGCGGTAGCGCGCCGGTAAGCGCTTGAGAACGACGCAATGATTGCGAGCCGGACAGCGAACATCGGGACAATGTAGAGCAGACGGACCAAGCCGCTGCGTATTGCGTAGGAGCCGCGGCGGCCGACCCCAAATCAGCAGGGCGGTGTCCCGATGCAAGGTCCATCGGGGCATAGCTGACTAGCGCGCTTTTCTTGAGCAAGAAGCCAATCCATCGCCGTCCGGTGAAGCCATTTGTCGGTCTGTTCGAGCTGATGCGCCACGCAGAGGATCAGCGATTCGGTGTGATGGGGTCCAATGAGTTGTGCGCTGAGCGGCAGGCCCTTCGGGGTCAGTCCTACGGGCAGTGCGGCCGCCGGGTTGCCACACAGGTTCCATAGCGTCGTGTAGGTACCCCAGGGTGCGGCCTTGCCGAGTGCCGATCGGATCGAGGAGTTGTCGAGCTGGCCGATTGCCGGCGCTGGGCGGTAGGTAGTCGGCGTCAGGATCAGATCGACTGCGCCGAAGACGGCATCGTTCAGGGCATCGCTTACCCTTCGGCTGTATTTCTCCGCGCAGCGGTCGGCTCGCGTTGCGGCGGCCGCGCGTGCAGCCACGACAAGCAATCGTGTTTTGCGGTCTAGATCTTCAGCGCGTTCTTCCTCCACGGCATCGAGAAGGCCGCCGAGCATCTGGGGGACGAAGCCGGGCAGGACGCGTGGGTAGTGCGGATTGATCTGGACAACGTCGTGACCTAGATCGGCCAACGTCTCGGCGGTGGACAGCACCGCCCGGGCGACTTCGGGATTGAGGTCAACGTCCGACATCGGTGACTGCAATGACACGCCGATCCGCAACCGCGGCGATGGGGCTGCAATTGCCTCGGTACAGGAAGTGCTGTTCTGCTCGACGCCGTTGCGCTGATTGGTGAGTGCATCGAACATGATCGCGGCGTCGCGAGCGGTGCGGGTCAGCGGCCCGAGCACGCCGAGGGACCGCCACAAGGATGTGCGTGGCCAGGGGTCCACGGCGTGGCGGCTGGTCTTCAGTCCGAGCACACCACAATGGGCGGCTGGGATGCGGATGGATCCACCTCCATCACCTCCCAGCGCCCCTGCCACGAGTCCAGCAGCCACGGCGGCAGCCGATCCGCCGCTCGATCCGCCTACCGAGTACCCCCGGTGCCACGGGTTGAGGGTGTAACCGTAGCTACGGGTTTCGGTGAAGGGCCACAGCGCGAATTCCGACATGGTGGTCTTGCCGATGATGATCGCGCCGCACGCGCGCAGCCGGCGGATCGCTTCGGCGTCTACGGGCGCCGCCGTCCCAGCGATGCGCCCATGGCCTGTGGGCACCCCAGCGACGGCGATGTCGTCTTTGACGGCGATCGGCACGCCATGCAGGGCGCCCGTGGGCCGGCCAGAGGCTACCTGGCGGTCGCGCTCGTCGGCCTCACTCAACGCTTGATCGTGCAGGACCTGTGTGAAGGCATTTATCGTCCGGCCCCGCCGGTCAATCTGGTTCAGGCACGACTGCACGAGATCGCGCGAGGACGTGTGTCCCGATCGGATCGATAACGCTTGTTCGGCGAGGGTGTCGTTGCGCGGCACCATCATTCGGCCTGGCGGCCTCGGCGTTTCCGATCTGACGGTGCGTCGGTCGGGGACGTCGCCAGGAGTCCGGTGAACATCTTTGTCAGAGCCTGCATGGATTGCTCACGCGTTCGAGTCGGATTGGGGCTCTGGGCGATTTGTAGTGCTGCCTCGCCCGCCGCAGCGCAGCACAGTCGGCTCAGCAGATCGGCGGGCCCGGACACGATGGAGCCCTCGTCGATCAGTTTTGCGAGCTGTTCTTCCAAGATGCGCCCGGCGTAGCGGTGGTCGAGTTCTCGCCATCGAGTCGCACCCAGCACGGTCGGACCCAATTCGAGGACGATCGTGCGGTAGAGGGGATCGGCGCATACGTCGAGGAAGCCAGCGACGACCGTCATCACCCCGGCACCACCCAGTGCGTCTCCGTCGATGGCCATCAAGGGGGTGAGTGCATTGGTTTGAACGCGCTCGAAGACGGCGATGAACAGGGACTCCTTGTCCGGAAAGTGACCGTAGACGGCCCCTTTGGTGAATCGAGCGGCGTCGGCGACGGCTGCCAGTGAGGTCGCGTTGTAGCCCCTTTCTGCAAAGAGCCTTTCTGCGGCATCGAGCAGCGCCGTACGCGTCTGTTCGACGTAGTCCGAGCGGCGGGGCTTGACAACACTCATGCTACTCAGGGTATCATAGATACCATGAGTATATCGAATTCCGTTGGTATAGACGGGCCGCCGATGGACTCGCCGCTGCACGAAACCGTCGTCACCGAGTTCGCGCACGGCTGGGCCGCACCACATCCGCACGCATGGGACGACCTCCTCGACGAGAACGTGGTGCTGCGCCAACCGCTGTTGGTTGACGGCCGCGGACGCGCCGTATGGCAGCGTGAACTGGCGCGGCTGCTGACCTTTCTGCCCGACCTTCGTGGCCAAGTGGTGAGCTGGGCCGGCCGAGGTGATGTCGTCTTCATCGACATCACCTGCACCGGAACCGCAGGGCGCCGCCCGCTGTCCTTCCGGGCGGTCGATCGGCTGACCATCAACGCCGAGGGCAAGGTCCTAGAACGCGATTCGTTCTTCGATCCCATGCCCCTGGCCGCTACCTTGGCGCGCCGGCCCGCCGCCTGGATTGCGTGGTGGCGATCCGGCGTCGGACCGCTGCTGGTGCGACGCAAACTTCTTTGACCGAAAGGAATCCGATGAGCACCGAAACTCGTATGGCACTGTCGACCGCATTGGGCGTCATCCGGATGTGCGTGGGCGCCGTCAGCCTCCTGTCTCCAAGAGTTGCTTACCGCAGTCTCGGAGTACACGCCAATCCCTCCGACGGAGGAACCGGCGTGCGGATGTTCGGTGTCCGCGACGCCGCTATTGCGATGGCGACGCTCAGCAACGATCCGAAAGTCAGGCGAACCGGACTGCAACTAGGCGCGCTCGCGGATACCGTTGACGTCGGCGCCGTCTTGCTAGGGCGCCGCAGCGGGTCGGTCAGTCGTCCCGGCCTGGCTCTCATCGGGGGTGCGGCCGCACTCTTCGCGGTCATGGGAGCGGCGGTTCTGGGGAGCGACCGCGGCTAGCTCAGCACAGCGATGATGCTGGCGATCCTGCCGCGCGAAAGGAGATCTGGGGCGTGATCGGATGCCCGACACTCTAGTAGTGCAAGAAACCCCGTGCCACGTCATTGTCCCGCCGTCATTCGCGTCTATCCACCCCAGAGGGTGTCGCAACCTACCAGATGCTAGATGTCGGCGGACATGCAATTAGCAATGCGCATGAGGCCAACGCCGAACGTGAGACGGTGCGCTTCTTCGGAATTCAACATCTTGAGATCGGACACGAACTACGAGAGCTGACATCACTGCGCTGCCACTGTACGCACTAATCAACGGGGCGATTACCCTGATGTTGGTTGCTCCTACATCTGCCACTACCCCATGGCGCCGAAGATGAACCGCGTAGTCATCCTCGGTCGCGGTGGTGCAGGAAAATCGACGCTGGCACAACAACTTAGCGCGAAGTTGGGCGCGCCCGCCATCGAATTGGACAGGATCTTCTGGAAGCCCGGATCTCAGCCAACCGCTCAAATGGAGTGGTCAGCAATCCAACACCGACTCATCAGCTCAGAGCGCTGGATCCTCGATGGCGACCTCGGCCCATACGACAACAACCTTGCATTGCGCATATCAGCCGCCGACACCATCATCGTCCTCGACTTTCCCTTCTGGCGCTGTACCTTGCGGACCCTGCGCCGCTCACGGGAAAACGGCGAATATTGGCGATGGATCTATCACTACCGTCGCACTAGCCTTCCCGCCGTCCTCGATGTCATCGCAAAGCACGCGGATCACGCAGCGGTGCACATTCTGCATAATCCGCCCGAAGTGCGGAGATTCTTGGAAACAGCGCGTGACCAATGAATTCAGCTTTATGCCAGCGACGGCCAACCGCTGCGCTGCACCCGCACCGCACGCATGAACGACTTTCGCTGGCCGGTGAGATTGGATTTGAAGGATCGTGACGCTGTCCGTGTCGATGTGGCGTAGGTAGCAACGGCGGTCGTCGCCGTATCACTCCGCCGTGCGGTTGCGCAGCCTGTCGAAAACGCCGCGCACGGCGTGCTCAGTCATCGCGAGCGGCGTCATCATCGTCTCGCCCACTTTCACCATGTCGTCGATCCGCCCGACGATCGCCTCAACGGGCTCGACCAGGACGATCAGTCGCCTGGCCAGATCGTCCAGCCGTGACAAGGTGCCGTCCAGGTGGTCCAGGCCGCTTTCCATGCGCTCGACGGTGGCGTTCAGGTTGGAAAGGGAAGTGTTGAGCTCTTTCATGGTCGTACTCAGGCCGTCGAGGACGTCTTCGACCTGCTCCACCGTCTTGTCGGCGTTCAACGCAGCCTGGGTGAGGGTCTTGATCCGGCTTCGCTCTTGCCCACCGCGCACGGTTCTGTCTGCCATGACCGTCATTATCACCCGGATCAAACCGGGCGGGGGCTAGCTTGGCTGACCCGGACGAGCGGGCAATTTGGCCGCGGCCATCGGCGGCGCCCCGCCGGTCGCGGTGCCGGCCGCCGGGGCGATCGGGCAGGAAACCACGCTGTGGCTGCTCGACGAGGAGGCCGCGGCCAAATTGCCCGCTCGTCCGGGTCAGCCAAGCTAGCCCCCGCCCGGTTTGATCCGGGTGATAATGACGG
>NZ_LZSZ01000108.1:0-36177 GCF_001665645.1 Mycobacterium sp. 852002-30065_SCH5024008
GTTGCCCGCATGGACTCCGACACGTCGATGACCAGCATGACGACCGCGCGGTTCAGCGGGATCCGGACGTCGGAGGTCGGCCCGGCCATCGCGGTGGTCAGCAGCACCAGCGACACGGCCAGCAGGATGGTCGGCACGTGTCGCCACCGGCTCGGGTGCGCCGGTGCGACCCGCTCGAGCACCTCCATGTTCGCGAACCGCAGCACCCGCCGGCGGCGGGCGAACTGCAGCACGACGTAGAGGCCCAGGACCAGCAGAACGAGCAACAGGAACAGGAAGAACCACGCGTTCTGGAAGCCGGTGACCGAGACGGGGCCCAGCAGGGGCAACTTCATGTGCAGCCACACTATGCGCGAACTGTGGACCGCGCACGGCCCGCCGGGTCAGCCGGCGACGAGGTCGCGGCGCTGCGTGAACTTGATGTCGAGGCTGCGGAGGTGGGTCTGCAGCCCGGCGTCCTGGATCGGGATCAGGTGTGCGGGTTGGTCGGTCTCGTTGTAGTGGGCGTGCCACATGCCCGGCGGGGTGGTGAAGGCGCAGCCGGCCCGCCAGTCCACCCGGGTCGGGTCGGCGATGTCGCCGTGCTCGTCGAGGCGGGTGCCCAGCAGCGTGTAGCAGCCGCTGGCCGGCGCATCGAGGATGAGGTCGAGGGCGACCGACTGGTGCCGGTGCGGGCGCTGCACCTGGTTCGGGGGCAGCACCCCCAACATGGCCCACAGGACGTGGGTGATGGTCAGCGTCTGTTCTTGGTTGGCGTTGGCCAGCAGCACGCTGACCCGGCTCTTCTCGTTGGCGCCGGGGCGCGACGCGATCTCCTCCAGCTTGGCCACCGCATCCGAACGGCGGAACTTGGTCGCCCGGAACCGCGGCTGGGTGGCTTCGGCGCCGAGGTATCGCATCAGCGGCTCGTCGTGCACCCAGTACATGGCCGTATCGGCGGCGGCGTAGAAGACCGACTGGGTGCCCGCGGGGAGGGTGAGGAAGTCGCCCTTCTCCCACTGGACCAGGTGGCCGTTGACCGCGGCGAAGCCGCGCCCGTAGAGCACGTAGTACAGCTGCGAGGTGGCGTTGGGGCTGGTGTCGACCTGCTCGCCCGGCCGGATTCGCACGAAGTTGGCCAGCAGCGCGGGGCTGGTCGCCGCGCCGGTCTCGATCTGCAGCTCCTTGGACAGATCCAGCGGGATCACCCCGGTGGGCCGGTCGGTGTAGACATCCGCATCGAACCGGGTAACCGGAACCTGCGGGACGTGTCCCGAGCCGATGGGGTTGGCGGCCTTGGAGTACTCGAAATACTCGGCGTCGGAGGCCCAGTCCTGGAAGCGACCTTCGAAGCCGTACTCGGCCACGTTGATCATCGGCGCGGGAATCGTCGGATCCAGGTTTGGGGTCAGGGCTGTTTCGGTGACGGACATTCGCGTCTCCTTCGGACTGTTCGCGACTGGGGTGCGTCTCATGTTTTTCTCGTATCTATCTTGTATCTCAGTTGCCAGTTTGTCAATGTTGGCGGCGTGTGACGCGGTACGGCCCGGCCGGTAGGCCGTCGGGTGTACCGTCACCACACGCTGGGATACGACTTAGCTACCGGAAGGCTGCCGTGGCAACGAGTGACCCGCGGCCGGGCACGGCCAAGGACCGCGCGCTGGATTACGTCAAGACGCAAGTCCTCACCGGCGCGTTCCCGGGCGGGGAGCTGATCAGCGAGGGTGACGTGGCCACCGCGCTGGGGATGTCGCGCACCCCGGTGCGCGAGGCGTTCCTGCGGCTGGAGGCCGAGGGGTTGCTGCGCCTGTACCCGCAGCGCGGCGCCCTGGTGGTGCCCGTTTCGCCCGACGAGGTCCGCTCGGTGATGGAGGCACGGCTGCTCCTCGAGCAGTTCGCCGCCACCAAGGTGGTGGGCCGCGGGCCCGCCGCGTGCGCCGCGGTTTTCGAGCGGCTGTCGGGCGAGTTGCAACGGCAGGGTGCCGCCGTCGACCGCACCGACTGGGCCGAGTTTCTCGACGCCGACCGCGCCTTCCACGCCGTCACGCTGGCCGAGTCGGGGAACGCCATCTTGTCGGGTTTCTATGGGTCCCTGCGGGATCGGCAGATGAGGATGATCGGCGAATCGGCGCTTCGCGACCCCGACCGGGTGACGACGATCCTCGACGAGCACCGCGATATCGCCGAGGCGCTGCGCGACGGCGATGCCCAGCGGGCGCTGCGCGCGGTGCAGATCCACCTGGCCGGCACGGTGCGCGCGATCGGGTTCGCGGCCGACCTGAACTGACTTCCACACGAATTGTGTTAGAAGTCCGTCTTTTCGGGGAAATCCTTCTCGCAGATGGCGCCCACCCCGGGTGCCGTTACGACAGGAGCTGAAATGGTCGGATCCATCATCCTCGCCATCATCGTGGGCGCGATCGTCGGTGTGGTCGCCCGCCTGGTGATGCCGGGCAAGCAGAACGTCGGCATGATCATGACCGTCGTGATCGGCGCCGTAGGCGGTTTGATCGGCTCGGCGGTCGCCAGCCAGTTCGGATACCACAACGCCAACGGTGGCATCGCGTGGGTTCCGTTCTTCATCGGCGTCGGCGCCGCCATCGTCCTCATCGCTCTCTACGAGGCGCTGACGGGTCGTCGCACCGGCACGCGCCTAACCCGCTGAGCCCAAAGCTGCGCCGCTCGCCCGTGTTTCGGGCGAGCGGCGTCAGCCTGCGATCAGCACGGCGTAACGCGGTTTGATCACGTCGTCGATGATCGCCAGCCGCTCGTCGAACGGGAGGAACGCCGACTTCATCGCATTGATGGTGAACCGCTCGAGGTCGCTCCAGCCGTAACCGAAAGCCTCGACCAGTCGGCACATTTCGAGGCTCATCGTGGTATCGCTCATCAGCCGGTTGTCGGTGTTCACGGTCACCCGGAACCGGGTGCGGGCCAACAGGTCGAACGGGTGGTCCGCAATGCTTTTCACCGCGCCGGTCTGCACGTTGGAGCTCGGGCACAGCTCCAACGGAATTCGCTTGTCCCGCAATATCGATGCCAGCCGGCCGAGCCGAACCCGGCCGTCACCGAGGACGTCGATATCGTCGACGATGCGCACCCCGTGGCCCAAGCGGTCGGCGCCGCAGAAGGCGATCGCCTCGTGAATGGACGGCAGGCCGAACGCCTCCCCCGCGTGAATGGTGAAGCGCGCGTTGTGGTCTCGCATGTACTCAAAGGCGTCCAAGTGCCGCGTTGGGGGGTTCCCGGCCTCGGCGCCGGCGATGTCGAATCCGACAACTCCCTTGTCCCGGAACCGGATTGCCAGCGCGGCGATCTCCCGGGACACCGCGGCGTGCCGCATGGCCGTGACCAGCAGCCGCACCACGATCGGCCGGCCCGCGGCGGCGCAGGCCTTCTCGCCGTCGGCGAAGCCGGCCAACACGGCGTCGACGATCTCGTCGAAGGACAGCCCACGGTCGATGTGCAGCTCGGGCGCGAATCGGATTTCGGCGTAGACGACCGAGTCGGCGGCCAGGTCCTCCACGCATTCGTAGGCGACGCGATGCAGAGCATCGGACGTCTGCATCACCGCAACGGTGTGCGAGAACGGCTCCAGGTAGCGCTCCAGCGAGCCGCTGTGCGACTGGGTGCGAAACCAGGTGGCCAGCTCGTCGACGTCGGTGGTGGGCAGCCCGTCGTAGCCGGTCTGGCCGGCAATCTCGACCACCGTGGACGGGCGAAGCCCCCCGTCGAGGTGATCGTGCAGCAGCGCCTTGGGTGCCTTCTTGATCTGCTCGAGTCCCAGGGGTGTGGTCACTTGACGATCCGATCGATGATCAGCGGGCGCGAGACCGGTGGCGTGTCGCCGATGCTGTAGCCGCCGTTCAGTTCGGCCAGCGCCGCGGCGAAGCGCTCCGGGGTGTCGGTGTAGAGGGTGAACAGCGGCGCGCCGGCCGCGACCGGTTCGCCGGGGCGGCGGTGGATCCGGATGCCGGCGCCGGCCTGCACCCGTTCGCCCGGACGGGACCTGCCCGCACCGAGCCGCCAAGCCGCCAGCCCCACTGCCATCGCGTCGATATCGCCCATTGTGCCGCCCCGGGCGGCGGTCACGGTGTCGGAATGCGCACCGATCGGCAACGGAACCGACAAATCGCCGCCCTGGGCGGCGATGAGCCGGCGGAACCGGTCCATCGCGGTGCCGTCGCGCAGCGTCTCGGCGGGGTCGCGACCGTCGACCCCGGCCAGCTCGAGCATCTCGGCGGCCAGCCGCAACGTCAGCTCGACCACGTCGGGCGGGCCGCCGCCGGCCAGCACATCCAGCGACTCGGCGACCTCGAGGGCGTTGCCCACGGTCGCGCCCAGCGGGCCGTTCATGTCGGTCAACAGCGCGCGGGTGGGCACCCCGTGCGCCGCACCCAGCTCGACCATGGTGTGGGCCAGCTCGCGGCACCGGTCCGCGGAGCGCAGCAGCGCCCCGGCACCGACCTTCACGTCGAGCACCAGCGCGCCGGTCCCCTCGGCCAGCTTCTTGCTCATCACCGAGCTGGCGATCAGCGGCAGCGACTCGACGGTGGCCGTGACGTCGCGCAGGGCGTACAGCTTGGCGTCGGCCGGCGCGAGCTCTCCGGCCGCGAAGATGGCTGCGCCCACATCGCGGAGTTGGTCGCGCACCCGCCGGTTGGACAGCGCGGCGGTGAACCCGGCGATGGACTCGAGCTTGTCCAGGGTGCCGCCGGTGTGCCCGAGCCCCCGCCCCGACGCCTGCGGCACCGCGGCGCCGCAGGCGGCCACGACGGCCACCAGGGGCAGGGTGATCTTGTCCCCCACGCCGCCCGTGGAGTGCTTGTCCACAGTGGGCTTACCCAGGTCGCGGAAGTCGAGCCGTTCGCCGGACGCCAGCATCGCCGCGGTCCAGCTGGCGGTCTCGCCGCGGTCCATGCCGCGCAGGAAGATCGCCATCAGCAGCGCCGACATCTGCTCCTCGGCGACCCGGCCGTGGGTGTAGGCGTCGACGACCCATTCGATGGCGGCCTCGGACAGCCGGCCGCCGTCGCGCTTGATTCGGATCACCGTCGGCGCGTCGAATGCGTAGTCGGTCAACGGGGTTCCCGCGGCAGGTCGGCGCTGAAGGCGTCGGGCAGGAGCTCGCCGAGGCGGCGCGGCCCGGCCGGATGGTCGACCAGCAGGTCGGGGCCGCCGTGCTCCAGCAGCAGCTGGCGGCATCGCCCGCACGGCATCAGCGGGGACCCCTGCCCGTCGACGCAGGCCAGCGCGATCAGCCGGCCGCCGCCGGTCGCGTACAGGGCGCACACCACACCGCATTCGGCACAGAGACCAAGGCCATATGAGATGTTTTCCACATTGCAACCGGTGACCACGCGCCCGTCGTCCACCAGCGCGGCCGCCCCCACCGGGAACCGGGAGTACGGCGCGTAGGCCCCCGCGGCAGCACTGATTGCCTTGTGGCGCAACATGTTCCAATCGACATCAGGCATATCGCAACCTCGCTCAGCTCTTGCTACGTCAGACGGTCAGCCTAGCTCTGACATGTCACTTCGCTTGGCGGACTGTGCGGCGCAGGCGGTCCCCCGGCCGGGTTAGGCTGAACTGCCCGGCTTGATGTCAGAAGGCGGTGAGGACTGGGTGACCACACAGGCGACAACCGCGGATCCGGCAAAAGAATCTGCGCCCTCGCGCAAGCGGCGTCCACCCCGGACCCTGTATCGGGGCGACCCGGGCATGTGGTCGTGGGTGTTGCATCGCATCAGCGGCGCGACCATCTTCTTCTTCCTGTTCGTCCACGTGCTGGACGCCGCGATGCTGCGGGTCAGCCCGCAGACCTACAACGCGGTGATCCACGACTATCAGACCCCGGTCGTCGGCCTGATGGAGTACGGGCTGGTGGCCGCGGTGCTCTTCCACGGGCTGAACGGCATCCGCGTCATCCTCATCGACTTCTGGTCCGAGGGCACCCGCTACCAGAAGCTGATGTTCTGGATCGTCGGCGCCGTCTTCCTGCTGCTCATGGTTCCGGCCGGCGTGGTGACCGGCATCCATATCTGGGAGCACCTCCGATGAGCGCCCCCGACCTGCAGCTGGGCCGGGGCCAGGTCGCCCCGGTGCACCAGCGCAGCCACGACCGGCCGGCCAGCCTCGACAACCCGCGCTCGCCGCGCCGCCGGGCCGGCATCCCCAACTTCGAGAAGTTCGCGTGGCTGTTCATGCGGTTCTCGGGAGTCGCGCTGATCATCCTGGCCGTCGGACACCTGTTCATCATGCTGATGTGGGATAACGGCGTTTACCGCATCGACTTCAACTACGTGGCGCAGCGCTGGGCCTCGCCGTTCTGGCAATTCTGGGATCTGGCGCTGTTGTGGCTGGCGCAGCTGCACGGCGGCAACGGCCTGCGCACCATCATCGACGACTACAGCCGCAAGGACAGCACCCGCTTCTGGCTCAACAGCCTGCTGCTGTTGTCGATGGGTTTCACGTTGGTGCTGGGCACCTATGTGCTGGTGACGTTCGACCCGAATATCGGAGGCTGACCGGTGATCCAGCAACACCGCTACGACGTGGTGATCGTCGGCGCCGGCGGCGCCGGCATGCGCGCGGCGGTGGAAGCCGGCCCACGCGTGCGGACCGCGGTGCTGACCAAGCTCTACCCCACCCGCAGCCACACCGGGGCCGCCCAGGGCGGGATGTGCGCGGCGCTGGCCAATGTCGAGGACGACAACTGGGAATGGCACACCTTCGACACCGTCAAGGGCGGCGACTACCTCGCCGACCAGGACGCGGTGGAGATCATGTGCAAGGAAGCCATCGACGCGGTGCTCGACCTCGAGAAGATGGGGATGCCGTTCAACCGCACCCCCGAGGGCCGCATCGACCAGCGCCGGTTCGGTGGGCACACCCGCGAACACGGCAAGGCCCCGGTGCGCCGGGCGTGTTACGCAGCCGACCGCACCGGCCACATGATCCTGCAGACCCTCTACCAGAACTGTGTCAAGCACGACGTGCAGTTCTTCAACGAGTTCTACGCGCTGGACCTGGTTTTGACGGAGACGCCGAGGGGCCCGGTGGCCACCGGCGTGGTGGCCTACGAGTTGGCCACCGGCGAGATCCACGTCTTTCACGCCAAGGCCGTGGTCCTCGCGACCGGCGGGTCGGGCCGGATGTACAAGACCACCTCCAACGCACACACGCTCACCGGTGACGGCATCGGGATCGTGTTCCGCAAGGGACTTCCGTTGGAGGACATGGAGTTTCACCAGTTCCACCCGACCGGCCTGGCCGGGCTGGGGATCCTGATCTCCGAAGCCGTGCGCGGTGAGGGCGGCCGGCTGCTCAACGGCGAGGGCGAGCGGTTCATGGAGCGCTACGCGCCGACGATCGTCGACCTGGCGCCGCGCGACATCGTCGCCCGCTCGATGGTTTTGGAGGTACTGGAGGGCCGCGGCGCCGGCCCGCACAAGGACTACGTCTACATCGACGTCCGCCACCTCGGCGAGGACGTGCTCGAGGCCAAGCTGCCCGACATCACCGAGTTCGCCCGCACCTACCTGGGCGTGGACCCCGTGCACGAGCTGGTCCCGGTCTACCCGACGTGTCACTACGTGATGGGCGGCATCCCCACCACCGTCACCGGACAGGTGTTGCGGGACAACACTTCTACGGTGCCGGGCCTGTATGCGGCCGGCGAGTGCGCGTGCGTGTCGGTGCACGGGGCCAACCGGCTGGGCACCAACTCGCTGCTGGACATCAACGTCTTCGGCCGCCGCGCCGGCATCGCCGCCGCGGATTACGCCGACGGGCACGACTTCGTCGACATGCCGCCCAACCCGGAGGCGATGGTGGTCGGCTGGGTCGGCGACATCCTGAACGAGCACGGCAACGAACGCGTGGCCGACATCCGCGGCGCACTGCAGCAGTCGATGGACAACAACGCCGCCGTGTTCCGCACCGAGGAGACGCTGAAGCAGGCACTGACCGACATCCACGCGCTCAAGGAGCGCTATTCCCGAATCACCGTGCACGACAAGGGAAAGCGCTTCAACAGCGACCTGCTGGAGGCCATCGAGCTGGCCTTCCTGCTGGAGCTCGCCGAGGTCACCGTGGTGGGGGCGCTGAACCGCAAGGAGTCCCGGGGCGGGCATGCCCGGGAGGACTACCCGAACCGCGACGACGTCAACTACATGCGCCACACCATGGCCTACAAGCAGGGCACCGACCTGCTGAGCGACATCGCGCTGGACTTCAAACCCGTCGTGCAGACCCGCTACGAACCGAAGGAACGGAAGTACTGATGACTGCAGGCGAGTCTGTCGAACCCCGCGTCGAGCCGCCACTTCCGCCCATCCCCGAGGGGGCGGTGATGGTGACGTTGAAGATCGCGCGATTCAACCCCGACAATCCCGATTCCTTCGCGGAAACCGGTGGCTGGCAAAGCTTTCGGGTGCCGTGCCTGCCCAGCGACCGGCTGCTCAACCTGCTGATCTACATCAAGAGCTACCTGGACGGCACGCTGACCTTCCGGCGCTCCTGCGCCCACGGGGTGTGCGGCTCGGACGCCATGCGCATCAACGGCGTGAACCGGCTGGCCTGCAAGGTGCTGATGCGCGACCTGTTGCCCGAGAAGAAGGGCAAGCAGCTGACCATCACGGTGGAACCCATCCGTGGCCTGCCGGTGGAGAAGGACCTGGTGGTCAACATGGAGCCGTTCTTCGACGCCTACCGCGCGGTCAAGCCGTACCTGGTCACCAGCGGGAATCCGCCGACACGGGAACGCATTCAGAGCCCCACCGACCGCGCCCGCTACGACGACACCACCAAGTGCATCCTGTGCGCGGCCTGCACCACCAGCTGCCCGGTGTTCTGGCACGAGGGCAGTTACTACGGCCCGGCGGCGATCGTCAACGCGCACCGCTTCATCTTCGACAGCCGCGACGAGGCCGCCGCCGAGCGTCTCGACATCCTCAACGAGGTGGACGGCGTGTGGCGGTGCCGCACCACGTTCAACTGCACCGAGTGCTGCCCGCGCGGGATCCAGATCACCAAGGCGATCCAAGAGGTCAAGCGCGCGCTGATGTTCACCCGCTGACCCCGCGCGGCTCAACAGAGTTCGTGATGACTACTTCGGTTGCCCCCCAACCGTTTAGCCTGGTACATCGCGGTATCTGAGGCGGTGACCAACTCGCCCAGGAGAGCGTGCGGCTCGGCCGCGGTGTCGTCCAGACGGGCGCAGGCGGTGCCGATGCTCGCGGTGACCCCCGCCGCCGACGCCGCGATGGCCCGGCACATCCGCGCGGCCAGGGACTCGGCGTTGCAGCCCGCGGACGTGCCGGCCAACAGAAACTCCTCACCGCCGCTTCGCGCCACCACCGCCTGGTTGTCGGCGGCGGCCAACAGCGCCTTGGCGACTTGGACCAGCGCGTGGTCGCCGGCGGCGTGGCCACACCTGTCGTTGAGGGCTTTGAAATTGTCGAGGTCGACGAGCATGACCACGAGGTGGGAGTCGATGCCCCGGCGCGCCACGATCATCCCAAGCGCCTCGTGCTGGAATGCGCGCCTGTTGAGCAGGCCGGTCAACGGGTCGCGGTCCGCGGTCAGCAGATCGCCCGACAGGGCGCGCACCAGGACCCGGATCGCCAACGGCAGGGCGATGTTGACCTCGATCACCAGCCACAGATCCACCCCGGCCAGGCTGGGGTGGCCGGTTCGGGCCAGCGACAACGCCTCCCAGGAGCCGACGGCGGCGGCGACCGCGAAGTTGTAGAGCACGAAGCCCGTGGTGTGGAAGAACGCCATGTAGGCGCCGAAGGTGGCGAAGGCGATGCAGCCGATCAGGGCGGCCAGCGGGTTGGGGTGCGCCAGGCACGCCAGGGCGACGGCGGTGTTGCACGTAATGGCGAAGACGACCGACTGGCGGCGGGTGGGCCAGCGCCATACCCACAGCAACACCCCCGCCGCACCGCCGGCGACGGCAGCCCACATCATCGTTACCGGAACCGGCCCGCGGGGACCGTCCGAGCCGGCGAGCAGAGCGAGAAGGCACAGCACCATCGACGCGGCGATCAACGCCATCACGGCCCGGGTGGCGCCGCTCAGGCGCCGCGAAGCGAGGTAACCGGAAAGCCAGTCATACTGATCGGCCCGCCACCATGGGCTGAACAGCGCGGTCATCGTCGACCCCCATCGCCAACCACTGGTCATCGATGTCGAGTGGCTAGCCGCATGCTACGACTCTCGGGCGGTCGACGAGGCACAATCCGACGGTCACACTTTCGCGGCCCGTCTCGTCTCAGGGGTATGACACAGAAAACGCGCATCGAGCCCCTGTCCCCCCAGCGCGCCGGGCTGCTGACCCGCGCGATGTACCGGATCGCCGCGCGGCGCTACGGCCAGGTTCCCGAACCGTTCACCGTGGCCGCCCACCACCGCAAGCTGATGGTCGCCGGCGCGGTGCACGAGACGATGATCGACCGCGCGTCCAAGGTGCTGCCGGTCAGCGTGCGTGAGCTGGCGGTGTTGTGGACCGCGCGCAGCGTCGGCTGCTCCTGGTGTGTCGACTTCGGGTCGATGCTGCAGCGCCTGGACGGCCTCGACGTCGAGCGGCTCAAAGAGATCGACAATTACGCCACCTCAACGGCTTTCACCGACGACGAGCGCGCCGCGATCCGCTATGCCGACGCGATGACGACCGATCCGCACACCGTCACCGACGAGCAGGTCGCCGACCTGAGGGCCCGGTTCGGCGATGCCGGCGTGATCGAGCTGACCTATCAGATCGGCGTGGAGAACATGCGGGCCCGGATGAACACCGCGCTGGGCATCACCGAGCAGGGCTTCAACTCCGGGGATGCCTGCCGCGTGCCCTGGGCTAGCGAGACCGCAGCGGAGAGCCGGTGAACTTGTCCGGGTTGGCGATATCCCAAAGCGCGCAGACCTTTCCGTCGCGCACCGTCAACGCCGTGATCCGCGGCAGCATCTCCCGGTAGCCGTCGGACGCCGGGCAGCCGGCGGTGTAGACGCCCAGTTCGCCGTTGACCAGCCCCAGCTGATACGAGGTGAACATCGCCGGTCCGTAGCGCTGCGCCAGGCCCAGCATGAACCGGACCACCTTGTCCGGGCCGTGAACAGTCTGAACGGCCGTGGGCGCCTTGCCATTCGAATCGCCGGTGAAGGTGACGTCGGGGTGCAGCAGCGAGACCACGGTGTCCAGGTCGCCGGCGGCCATGGCGGCCAGCAGCCGGCCGACGACCTCGTCGTGCGACGGGTCGGGCTTCGGCGGCGGTTCGGCCGCGACCGCCTTGCGGGCCCGCGACGCCAGCTGGCGGGCGCCGGCCTCGCTGGTGCCCAGCACGCCGGCCACTTCGGCGAAGGGCACCGCGAACCCGTCGTGCAGCACGAAGGCGACCCGCTGGTCGGGCGAGAGGCGTTCGAGCACCACCATCGCCGCGAACCGGGCGTCTTCGCGGGCCACCACGGCGGCCAGCGGATCAGCGGGGTCGAGCCCGGTCACCACCGGCTCCGGCAGCCAGTTGCCGGTGTAGGTCTCGCGCCGGTGCGCGGCCGAGCGCAGCTTGTCCAGGCCCAGGCGGCTCACCACCGTGGTCAGCCATGCCCGCGGGTCGGTGATGGTGGCTTCCTGCCCGTCGAAGCGCAGCCAGGCTTCCTGGACGATGTCCTCGGCGTCGGCCACCGTGCCGGTGAGCCGGTAGGCGACCGCCATGAGGTGCGGCCGCAAGGATTCGAATAATGAGACCTGTTCGGTCTCGGTCATATCGCGAGCCTAGCGCGGCTAGTCTCGCAGACACCATGACAGAACACTTGTGGCTGCACTTCGCCCGGCACGGCTCCGGCATCGCGCCGCCGATCATCGTCCGCGGCGACGGCGTGACCATCTTCGACGACCGCGGCAAGAGCTACCTCGATGCGCTGTCCGGGCTGTTCACCGTGCAGGTCGGCCACGGCCGCACCGAACTCGCCGAGGTCGCCGCGCGGCAGGCGAGCACGCTCGCATACTTCCCGCTGTGGGGTTACGCCCACCCGACCGCGGTCGAGCTCGCCGAGCGCCTGGCGCGCTATGCTCCGGGCGACCTGAACCGGGTGTTCTTCACCACGGGCGGCACCGAGGCCGTCGAGACCGCGTGGAAGCTGGCCAAGCAGTACTTCAAGCTGACCGGCAAACCCGGTAAGCACAAGGTGATTTCGCGGTCGATCGCCTACCACGGCACCACCCAGGGCGCCCTCGCGATCACGGGCCTCCCTTCGTACAAGGCGCCGTTCGAACCGGTGACGCCCGGCGGATTCCGGGTGCCCAATACAAACTTCTATCGCGCGCCCGGCCCGTTCGCCAACGACCCCAAGGCGTTTGGGCAATGGGCCGCCGACCGGATCGCCGAGGCGATCGAGTTCGAGGGCCCGGCGACGGTCGCCGCGGTGTTCCTGGAACCGGTGCAGAACGCGGGCGGCGCCATCCCCCCTCCCCCGGGCTATTTCGAACGGGTGCGGCAGATCTGCGATGAGTACGACGTGCTGCTGGTCTCCGACGAGGTGATCTGCGCGTTCGGTCGCATCGGGTCGATGTTCGCCTGCTCATCAGACATCGGAGACTTCGGCTACGTGCCCGACATGATCACCTGCGCCAAGGGGCTGACGTCCGGCTACTCGCCGCTGGGCGCGATGATCGCCAGCGAGAGACTGTTCGAGCCGTTCAACGACGGGGCGACCGTATTTCCGCACGGCTATACCTTTGGCGGACACCCGGTTTCGACGGCCGTGGGGCTGGCCAACCTCGACATCTTCGAGCGCGAGGGCCTCAACGACCGCGTCAAGCAACACGCGTCCGCCTTCCGGACCACCCTGGAGCGGCTCTACGACCTGCCGATCGTCGGCGACGTGCGCGGCGAGGGCTACTTCTACGGCATCGAGCTGATCAAGGACAAGGCGACCAAGGAAACGTTCAGCACGGAGGAGTGCGAACGGGTGCTGCACGGCTATGTGTCGCCGGCACTCTTCGAAGCGGGCCTGTATTGCCGCGCCGACGACCGCGGCGATCCCGTCGTCCAGGTGGCGCCGCCGCTGATTAGCGGTCAGGCCGAGTTCGACACCATCGAATCGGTATTGCGCGGCGTGCTCGCGGAGGCGTTCAACAAGATTTAGCGGCGCTTCACCGCGTCGGCCGCAACCAGAACCTCCCGGGAATGCGCCGCCGTCGGGTTGGTCACCATCCGGGTTACCGAGTTGCACAGCCAGGTGAGCGCCTCCCGCAGGCCGGCGTCGGACGTGGTGTCACGATGCTGCTGCAATTCGGTAAGCACACCTTCCAGGCCGGAGCGGCGGACCTGCGTTGACTTCTCGACTTCCTTGATCAGCTGTTGCAGCGACCGCGGAGCGTCGCGGTTCCGCCGCAACCGGGACCAGAAACGATCGGTGTGAATGGCGGGCCCTCGGGTCTCGGCGGGGAGATTCGTTGCTGTCACGCTGACGGCATGCCCAGCGTAGTGGCTCGGCGGCGTTCTCGCGCGGTCCGGCGCTCTCGCAACTTCCGTCTCACCAGTCACAGCGCGGCTCCCTCGAATCGGGCCCACAATCGCCTAGTCTGCACAAGCAATGAACTTCCTACGCCCCGCATCGTGCCTGGCAGCGGCCGTTTTCCTGATCGCCGCCCCGGTGACGCTCGCCGCGCCCGCGGCCTTACCCGCCGCCCGTGCCGAGCCGGGCGCCGGACCCAACGCCGCACCCGCGAACTGCCCCTTCAAGGTGAACACCCCACCCGCGGTGGATTCGTCGGAGGTTCCCCAGGCCGGCGACCCGCCGATCCCGCTGGCGGTGCCCGCCAAGCCGGTCGGCGGCGAGGCGCTGGCCGGCTGCGGCATCGTCGCCGCGCCCGATACGCCGGCGCTGCCCAACGACGTCTCCGCCGACGCGTGGCTGGTGGCGGACCTGGACAGCGGCGCGGTGATCGCCGCGAAGGACCCGCACGGCCGGCACCGCCCCGCCAGCATCATCAAGGTGCTGGTCGCGATGGCCGCCATCAATGCGCTCAACCTGAACAAGGCGGTACCCGGCACCGCCGACGACGCGGCCGCCGAGGGCACCAAGGTCGGCGTCGAAGAGGGCGGGGTGTTCACCGTCAACCAGCTGCTGCACGGCCTGCTGATGCACTCCGGCAACGACGCCGCGCACGCGCTGGCCATGCAGCTCGGCGGCATGCAGCAGGCGGTGGAGAAGATCAACGTGCTGGCCGCCAAGCTCGGCGGCAAGGACACCCGGGTGGTGACGCCGTCCGGGCTGGACGGGCCCGGCATGAGCACGTCGGCCTACGACATCGGCCTGTTCTACCGCTACGCCTGGCAGAACCCGACTTTCGCCGACATCGTCGCGACGCGGACGTTCGACTTCCCCGGCCACGGCGACCACCCCGGCTACGAACTGGAAAACGACAACCAGCTGCTCTACAAGTACCCGGGCGCCCTGGGCGGCAAGACCGGTTACACCGACGACGCCGGCCAGACCTTCGTGGGCGCCGCCAACCACAACGGGCGCCGCTTGATGGCCGTGCTGCTGCACGGGACGCGGCAGCCGATTGCCCCGTGGGAGCAGGCGGCGCACCTGCTGGACTACGGATTCAGCACGCCGCAGGGCACCCAGGTCGGCAACCTGATCGAACCCGATCCTTCGCTGGCGCCCGCCAAACGCGACAGCGCCGCCGACCGGCAGGGCAGCGGCGCGCAGGCCGCGGGGCTCATCCCGTCGGCGGATGCGCTGCCGATCCGGGTGGGCGTCGCCGTCATCGGGACCATCATCGTGTTTAGTTTGATCATGGTCGCACGCTCGATGAACCGCCGACCCCAACACCGTTGACCGCCCGATCGCGGGGGCTGACCGTTGGGTTGACCGCCGCCAGCATCGGCGTCATCTACGGCTACGACCTGTCCATCATCGCCGGCGCGCAGCTCTACGTCACCGAGGACTTCGGGTTGTCCACCCGGCAACAGGAACTGCTGACGACCATGGTGGTGATCGGCCAGATCGCCGGGGCGCTCGGTGCGGGCGTGCTGGCCAACGCGATCGGGCGCAAGAAATCGGTGGTGCTGCTGCTGGTCGCCTACGCGGCGTTCGCGCTGCTCGGTGCGCTCTCGGTCTCGCTGCCCATGCTGTTGGCCGCGCGGCTCCTGCTGGGCCTGACCCTCGGCGTGGCGGTGGTGGTCGTGCCGGTATACATCGCGGAATCGGCCCCGACGGCGGTGCGCGGGTCGCTGCTGACCGCCTATCAACTGGCCATCGTCAGCGGGCTCATCGTCGGCTACCTGACCGGATATCTACTGGCCGGCACCCACAGCTGGCGCTGGATGCTGGGGCTGGCCACCGTGCCCGCAATGTTGTTGCTGCCGTTGCTCATTCGCGCGCCCGACACGGCGCGGTGGTACGTGCTGAAGGGCCGGCCCGACGAGGCCCGCCGGGCGTTGCTGCGCGTCGAGCCCGACGCCCGGGTCGACGAGGAGCTCGCCGAGATCGGCCGCGCCCTGGGCGAAGGGAGCGGCGGTTGGTCCGAGATGCTGCGCCCGCCGTATGCGCGGGCCACCGCCTTTGTGGTCACACTCGGCTTCCTGATCCAGATCACCGGCATCAACGCGATCATCTATTACAGCCCACGGATATTCCAAGCGATGGGCTTCGCGGGCAACTTCGCGCTGCTGGCGCTGCCGGCCCTGGTCCAGGTCGCCGGGTTGGCCGCCGTGGGCGCATCGCTGCTGCTCGTCGACAGGGTGGGCCGGCGCCCAATCCTGTTGTCCGGCATCGCCATGATGATCGCCGCCGACGTCGTGCTGATGGGCGTGTTCGGGCGGGGCATCGGCGGCGCGGCACTCGGCTTCGCCGGCATACTGCTGTTCATCATCGGCTACACCATGGGGTTCGGGTCCCTGGGCTGGGTGTACGCCAGCGAGAGCTTCCCGTCCCGGTTGCGGTCAATCGGGTCGAGCACGATGCTCACCTCCAACCTGGTGGCCAACGCGATCATCGCCGCCGTGTTCCTCACCATGCTGCATTCCCTCGGTGGCGCAGGCACTTTCGCAGTGTTCGCCGCCCTGGCAGTAGTCGCATTCGTCGTCGTCTACCGGTTTGCGCCGGAGACCAAGGGCCGCCAGCTGGAGGAAATCCGGCACTTCTGGGAAAACGGCGGGCGATGGTAGTGATCGCCGCCGGCACCATGGTGCTCGACGGGCAGGTCCGCCGGCCGGGCTGGCTGGAGACGGACGGCGGGCGGATCGTGGCCTGCGGCGCGGGCGCCCCGCCCCGCCCGGCCGACACGGACTTCCCCGACGGCACCGTGGTGCCCGGGTTCATCGACATGCACGTGCACGGCGGCGGCGGCGCCTCCTACACCGACCGCGGCGGCATCACCGGGGCGGCCGAATTCCATCTGCGGCACGGCACCACGACGACGCTCGCCAGCCTGGTGACCGCCTCGCCCGCGGAGTTGCTCGCAGGCGTGCGCGCGCTCGCCGAAGCCGCCCGGCACGGCACCGTCGCCGGCATCCACCTGGAGGGGCCGTGGCTCTCCCGGGCCCGCTGCGGTGCGCACGAACCGGCCCAGATACGCGATCCGGACCCGGCCGAGATCGACGCCGTGCTCGACGCGGGCGCCGGCGCGATCCGGATGGTCACCCTGGCGCCCGAGCTGCCCGGGGCCGACGAGGCGATCCGGCGCTTTCTCGGCGCCGGAGTGGTTGTGGCGGTGGGGCATACGAACGCCACCTATGAGCAGACCGAGCACGCCATCGCACTCGGCGCCACGGTCGGCACCCACCTGTGCAACGCGATGCCGCCGCTGCACCACCGCGAGCCCGGGCCGGTGCTCGCCCTGCTGCGCCACCCGGGAGTCACCGTCGAACTGATCGCCGACGGCGTGCACGTGCACCCGGCCGTCGTGCGCGCGGTCATCGGGGCGGCCGGGCCCGAGCGGGTCGCCGTCGTCACCGACGCCATCGCCGCGGCCGGCCGGGGTGACGGGGCGTTCCGCCTCGGCGCGGTGGCCGTCGACGTGGTTTCCGGCGTTGCGCGGGTTGCCGGAACGTCGACGATCGCGGGCAGCACCGCGACCATGGACCGGCTGTTCCGCGCGGTGCATGCCGATGCGGGACTGGCGGTGGCGGCGCAGACGACCTCGGCGACGCCGGCACGGACGCTCGGCCTGGAGCGGGTGGGCAGCCTGCGCGCCGGCCATGAAGCCAATCTCGTTGTGCTGGATCGCGATCTGGGAATCGTCACTGTCATGGCCCGTGGCGAATGGTTGGTGACGGGGGGCGGGGGGTCTCAATAGTGCGGTCCGTCGGGCATCGCGCCCCGTCGACACGTCGACGGGGAGACGTAGCCGGCTACCGCGGCTCTAGGACGATGACGGGGATCTCGCGGTCGGTCCAACTCTGGTATGACTCGAAATCTGCGTAGGCGTCGATGAGTCGCGGCCAAAGTCGCGCTCGTTCGTCGGCGTCGGCTTGACGCGCCGTCACGGCGCGGCGCTTGGCACGAACTGTGATGTGGGTGTCGGGATTGATCAACACGTTGCGATACCACTGGGGGTTCTCGTCACGTCCTGCCGCCGAGGCGACGACGATGACGTTGGGACCATCGTTCATGTACAGCAACGGCGTCGTGAAGCGCTTACCGGACTTACGCCCTAGGTGGTCCAGCAACAACGTTGGGGCGGGCTTGCGGAAGCCGGCTCCGATGCGCAGGTTGCCCCCGAAGCGTCCTTGGCTGACGCGGTAAACGGACGCGTGGGCCCGGCTGAGGTAGCGCGACGCCAGCAAGACAAATCGCGAGTTGAGCTGTCTTGGTTTCTGCACAGCCATCGCGCCTTTCGAAGATGGGTGGGATCAGGTGGTGCGCGATCTAGGACCGACTTGGGTTGCCGAGGAGGTTAAGCGCGGCGCTGATGCCTGCTTCCAGCACGTCGCCGGACAGTTCCGGGTCGGTGACCGCCCGCGCGAGTTGCAGGCTGCCGACCAGAAGTGTGAACAACCCGGTCGCCCTGCTGCGAGCGGCCGCCGGGTCATCCGGCGACAAATGGGCTGCCACCGCGTCGATGATGGCTTGCACGCCCTGGGTGTAGGAGGCTCGGATCGCTCGGTCGCAGCGGCCGATCTCATCGAGCAGCGCCGCCGACGGACAACCGATCGCCGGGCGGTCGCGGTGATCCGCGGAAAGGTACTCGCGGATGAAATGCTCGAGCGATTCCCCGCCGGGCGGTAGCGCCGTCATCGCGGCCGCTTGGTTTCGGAGCTGGTCGGACACCACGCTGGCCACGAGGTCATTTTTCGATCCGAAGTGGGCGTAGAAGGCGCCGTTGGTGAGCCCGGCGTCCGCCATCAATGCCGCGATCCCGGAACCGTCGATGCCGTCGCGCTTCAACCGTTGGCCCGCTCGTTCGATGATCCGGCGCCGCGTCTCGACCTTGTGCGCCGTGTCGTACCTCGCCATCCCTTGTCCTCCAATGGCCAGCTCGTCTCTTGACTCATGATACATCATTGTCGTACGGTCATAATATTATGACTGGCAGCCAAAGATTGGCAAGTTTCCGCCGGCCCCGCATTCCCCGATCTTCCGCCGGTCCGCCGCACATAACCGACCGCGGCGTCGCGGACACACCGAAAGGCATGACATGGCCACCTGGAAAGACACGCCCACGCGCAAGATTCGTGCCAACGGCGTCGACTTCGCCTACCGCGAGGTCGGAACCGGCGCAGGTGTTCCCGTGGTCTTCCTGCACCACCTGACCGCGGTGCTCGACGACTGGGATCCCCGAGTCATCGACGGCATCGCCGCGCACCGCCACGTCATCGCGTTCGACAATCGGGGCGTCGGCGCGACGAGCTCCAAGGTGCCCAGCAACATCGACCAGATGGGCGCGGACGCCATCGCATTCGTCCGGGCGCTAGGCCTGACGCACGTGGATCTGCTGGGATTCTCACTCGGCGGCGGCGTCGCCCAGATGGTTGCCCTGCAGGAACCAAGCCTGGTGCGACGCATGATCCTGGCCGGAACGGGGCCGCGCGGCGGAGGAGGCATCGAACAGATCACCAAGGTCTTCGTCATCGCCTATCTCAAAGCCGCGCTCACGCGTAGCGATCCAAGAAACTTTCTGTTCTTCCCCCGCACCCCGGAGGGAAAGCGTGCCGCGTCCGATTATTTGCGCCGCCTGAAAGAACGCGCGCTCGACCGCGACAAGCCCATATCGGTTCAGGCCCGCGTCGCGCAACTGAAGGCGATCCGAGCGGCCGGCCTGAGTGCCCCCGACGACCTCTCTGCGATCACCCAACCGGTTCTTGTCGTCAACGGCGACCACGATCTGATGGTCGAAAGCAGCCTCTCCGCCGACATGGCACGACGGATTCC
Organism: Mycobacterium sp. 852002-30065_SCH5024008; assembly: GCF_001665645.1. NCBI lineage: Bacteria > Bacillati > Actinomycetota > Actinomycetes > Mycobacteriales > Mycobacteriaceae > Mycobacterium > Mycobacterium sp. 852002-30065_SCH5024008. The sequence goes on from NZ_LZSZ01000108.1 coordinate 19,363, forward strand.
CAACGCGCAGTTGAGGATCTATCCCCGCTCCGGCCACGGCGGCGTGTTCCAGTACCACGAGACCTTCGTCGCCGATGTTTTGCGCTTTCTGGGCGAGGAGTCAACCACCGAAGAAAAGGGAGTGTCCGATGAACAACACGCACCACAAAGATGACCTGATCCTGTCCTACCGCGATGCGCCGGCACGCTCGGTCAGCGCCGGCGGCGTGACCTTCGTGTATCGAGAACTGGGCCCCAAAGGGGATGTGCCCGTGGTGTTCTTGGTCCATCTCGCAGCGACCCTGGATAACTGGGATCCCCGCATCATTGATCCCATCGCCGCCCACCACCACGTCATCGCATTCGACAACCGCGGGGTGGGCGCCTCCAGTGGTGAGGTGCCGTTGACCGTCGAGGCTATGGCCGATGACGCTTACATGTTCATTCAGGCACTCGGCCATCACACCGTCGACATCTTCGCGTTCTCGCTCGGCGGCATGGTCGCCCAGGCGCTCGTGCTCAAGCACCCGGACGTCGTCCGCAAGCTGATCTTGACCGGCACCGGACCAGCGGGCGGAAAGGGGATCGATAAGGTGGCCGGGGTCACCTACTACGACATGGTTCGCGCGACCCTCACGCGTCGCGATCCCAAGGAGTATCTCTTCTTCAATCGCGACGCCACTGGCCGCCGCGCGGGCCGCGAGTTCGTAGAACGCCTCGAGGAACGCACTGAGGATCGCGACGCTCCGATCACGATCAAAGCATTTCAGCGGCAACTGAAGGCGATCAAGAAATGGGGGCGCTCGACACCGGCCGACTTGTCGGGAATCAGCCAGCCGACCCTCATCGCCAACGGCGACCACGACCGGATGGTGCCGACCGTGCTCTCCGAGGACCTGCACCGCAGAATCCCCGGTTCGCAACTCATCATCTACCCGAACTCCGGCCACGGCGGGATCTTCCAGTACCACACCGACTTCTCGGCGAAGGCTGTCGCTTTCCTGACCGACTGACGAATCCGTGTGGGGTGTGCCCGCATCACCGACGTATCGTCGGGGCCCGGCCCCTGGCGGGCAAAGCGTTCCGACCGCTACCGGCCCCGCCGCGTGACACGCGAAAGAGCCAGCGCCCCAACGGCTCCCATCGCCATCGCGGTCAGCGTCTGCCGCGTGCTGATCCCCTCGTCCAGTTGCACGCGCGGGGCGATGATCGCCGGCGCGGGCGGTGCGACGTGGCGGGTGCGCGGGTGATCGGATGCCGTCGCCGCCCACGCGGTGCAGAAGAGCACGAGATACGAGGTGATGTAGGCGAACACCATCAGACCCAGCACCGGGCCGAACGTGGCGCCCGCGGGGCTGCGCAACACCACCCGCAGATAGATGGAACCCACCTGCTTGAACGCTTCGAACCCGACCGCCGCAATCAGCGCGCCGCGCGCCGAGTCGGCCAGGCTGACCTTCTCGCGCGGCAGGCGGGCGATCATCCAGGTGAACAGCATCCACGAGATGGCCGTCGAGATCACGATCGACAACAGCCAAAACAGCCAGTCCAATACCGAAAGCTGCGGCACACCAAGCCATTTCAACAGTGCGGCAAGGGGCGCGTCATGGCCAACGGTGGTCAGGCCGACGGTGGCCACGATCACCGCGAACGTCCCCAGCATGGCCAACAGATCGGAAAGCTTGTTGCGCACGAAGCCCGGCGACTCGATGCGCTCGTCCCACCACATCTCCGTCAACGCCTGGCGTAGATGCGATATCCAGCCCAGACCCGCCCAGACCGCGGTGGCCAGGCCGATCACACCCACCGACGCCCGCGCATCGATCGCCGAGTTCATCAAGTCGAGCAGCTGATCGCCCAGCGCGCCGGTCACCTGGGACCGGATGTGGTCGTCGATCGATTTCAGCAGCTCGGGCCGCCGGACCAGGATGAACCCGAAGGCCGCGAAACCGACCATCAGCAAGGGGAATAGCGCGAAGATCGTGTAATAGGTGAGGCCGGCCGCGAAGAACCCGCCGTTGCGGTCGTCGAAGCGCTGGTAGGCGCGCAGGACGTGGTCGAGCCAGCCGTACCGGGCCCGCAGCCGGTCGAGGGCGCCCGCCTTGGCCGGCTCGCTCATGGTGAACTCATCCTCGTTGCGGAAGGAAACCTAACCGATCGTAGACCCGCCGAACGGTTTCGCCGGCCACATCCTCGGCCCGGTGGGCCCCGGCCGCCAGGATCCCCTCCAATTCGGCTGGGTCAGCCAGCAATTCGTCGACGCGGGCCTTGATCGGGCTGACGAACTCGACGACCGCCTCGGCGGTCTCCTTCTTCAGGTCGCCGTAACCCCGTCCGGCGTAGCCTTCCACGAGCTTGTCGATGCCGACGCCGGTGACCGCGGACTGGATGGTCAGCAGGTTGGACACGCCCGGCTTCGCGTCGGTGTCGAAGCGGATCTCACGCTCGCTGTCGGTGACCGCCGAGCGAATCTTCTTCGCGGACGCGGCGGGATCGTCGAGCAGGTTGATCAAGCCGGCATCGGTGGCCGCCGACTTGCTCATCTTCGACGTCGGGTCCTGCAGGTCGTAGATCTTGGCGGTGACCTTCGGGATCAGCAGGTCGGGAACCACGAACGTGTCGGGGAACCGGCTGTTGAACCGCTGCGCCACGTCGCGCGCCAGCTCGAGATGCTGGCGCTGGTCCTCGCCCACCGGCACCAGCTCGGCGTCGTAGGCCAGGACGTCGGCGGCCTGCAACACCGGATAGGTGAACAGGCCCACGGTGGTGGAGTCGCCGCCCTGGCGGGCCGACTTGTCTTTGAACTGCGTCATCCGCGAGGCCTGACCGAAGCCGGTGAAGCAGCCCAGCACCCAGGCCAGCTGGGAGTGCGCGGGCACATGGCTCTGCACGAAGATCGTGCTGCGGGCGGGGTCGATGCCGAGCGCCAGGTATTGGGCGGCCGTGGCCAGGGTCCGGCGGCGCAGCGCGTCGGGATCCTGGGGGATCGTGATGGCGTGCAGGTCGACCACGCAGAAGAAGGGCTCGTGATCGTCCTGCAGCGCGATCCACTGGGTGATGGCACCCAAGGCGTTCCCCAGGTGAAGCGAATCGGAGGTGGGCTGCACGCCGGAGAAGATCCGGCGGGATCCGGTAGCGGTGCTCATGATGCACCGATCTTTTCACGCGGCCCGCTTCGGCCGAGTGCCCGGCCAGCCGGGCCCCCGCCTTCCAGAGTGCGGCGAGCCGGGCGCTCGCGCTGCGCTCGCTTGCGGTACCGGCGGTACCACATTTAATGTCGGCGGTATGGGGAGCAAGAGGACCAACAGCAACACAGGGACACGGCCACCGATCCACCTCGGTTCGGGACAGCCGGTTCTGTTGCTGCACCCGTTCCTGCTGTCCCAGGCGGTCTGGGAGGACGTCGCGCGGCGGTTGGCCGACACCGGGCGGTATGAGGTTTTCGCCCCGACCATGGCCGGCCACAATGGCGGGCCGCCCGCCGGGACCTGGTTCCTGTCTTCGGCGGTGCTGGCCGACCACGTGGAGCACCAGATGGACGAGCTGGGCTGGGATACCGCCCACATCGTCGGCAACTCGCTGGGCGGCTGGGTCGCGTTCGAGCTCGAGCGACGCGGGCGGGCGCGCAGCGTCATGGGCATCGCCCCGGCCGGCGGCTGGACGCGCTGGAGCCCGGCCAAGTTCGAGGTGATCGCCAAGTTCATCCTCGGCATTCCGCTACTGGTGCTGGCCTGGCTGTTCGGCCCGAAGGTGATGCGCCTGCCGTTCAGCCGCCAGCTGGCCACCTACGCGATCAGCGCAACGCCGGAGGGGATCAGCGACTCTCAACTGCTCGGCTGCATCGACGACGTCGCCCACTGCCCGGCCTACTTCCAGCTGCTGGTCAAGTCGCTGCTGCTGCACGGCCTGCAGGAGCTCGCCGAAAACGCCGTCCCGGCGCACCTGGTGATCTGCGAGAAGGACCGGATTGTGCCCGCACCCAGGTTCAGCCGGCATTTCACCACCCATCTGCCCGACGACCACCAGGTCACCGAGCTCGACGGCGTGGGGCACATCCCGATGTTCGAGGCGCCCGAGCGCGTGGCCGAACTGATCACCGAGTTCCTCGACGAGTGCACCGCCGCAAGCCGGGGCGCCAACCCGTCGGCTAGTTAGCCAGCTTCTTTTCCAGGTTCTCGGCGATCGAGTTGAGGAACTCCTCGCTCTGCTGCCATTCCTGGTCGGGGCCGATGAGGATGGCCAGGTCCTTGGTCATCTTCCCGCTCTCCACCGTCTCGACCACCACGTTTTCCAGCGTCTGGGCGAACTCGATCACCTCCGGGGTGCCGTCGAGCTTGCCGCGGTGCTGCAGCCCACGCGTCCAGGCGAAGATCGAGGCGATCGGGTTCGTCGACGTCGGCTTGCCGGCCTGGTACTGCCGGAAGTGCCGGGTGACGGTGCCATGGGCGGCCTCGGCCTCGACCGTCTTGCCGTCGGCGGTCATCAGCACCGACGTCATCAGCCCCAACGATCCATAGCCCTGCGCGACCAGGTCGGACTGGACGTCGCCGTCGTAGTTCTTGCAGGCCCACACGTAGCCGCCCTCCCACTTGAGGCAGGCGGCCACCATGTCGTCGATCAGCCGGTGCTCGTAGGTCAGCCCCTCGGCCTCGAACTTGTCCTTGAACTCCTCGTCGTAGATGCGCTGGAACTCGTCCTTGAACATGCCGTCGTAGGCCTTGAGGATGGTGTTCTTGGTGGACAGGTACACGGGCCACTTGGCGTTCAGGCCGTAGGCCAGCGAGGCGCGCGCGAAATCCCGGATGGATTCCTTGAAGTTGTACATCCCCATCACGACACCACCGTCGTCGGGGATGGACACCACCTCGTGCACCATCGGCTTGCTGCCGTCCGACGGTGTGAACGTGATCGAGACGGTGCCCGGCTTGTCGACCTTGAAGTTCGTCGCCCGGTACTGGTCGCCGAACGCGTGGCGGCCGATGACGATCGGCTTGGTCCAGCCGGGCACCAGGCGCGGCACGTTGGAGATCACGATCGGCTCACGGAAGATGGTGCCGCCCAGGATGTTCCGGATCGTGCCGTTGGGTGACAGCCACATCTTCTTCAGGTTGAATTCGGAGACACGGGCCTCGTCGGGGGTGATGGTGGCGCACTTGACACCCACCCGGTGCTTCTTGATGGCGTACGCGGCGTCGATCGTCACCTGATCGTTGGTGCGGTCGCGGTTTTCGATGCCCAGGTCGTAGTAGTCCAGGTGGATGTCGAGATGCGGCAGGATCAGCATGTCCTTGATGAACTTCCAGATGACCCGGGTCATCTCGTCACCGTCGAGCTCGACTATGGGCCCCTTGACTTTGATCTTGTGTTCGCCTGACATATCGAGCCCGACTTTCTGTTTGCGGCTCTTAACCTTACGAGCCTTGCGAAGCGGCTAACGCCTCATTGAACGTCTTGCTCGGCCGCATCACCGCAGTCGTCTTCTCGCTGTCCGGGTAGTAGTAGCCACCGAGGTCGACCGACTCGCCCTGCGCCTCGGCGAGCTCGGCCACGATGGTGTCCTCGTTGTCGCCCAACGACTTGGCCAGCGCGGCGAAATGCTCGCGCAGCTCTTCGTCGTCGGATTGCGCAAGTTCGGAGGCCCAGTACAGCGCCAAATAGAACTGGCTGCCGCGGTTGTCGAGTTCGCCGGCCTTGCGCGACGGACTCTTGTTGTTCTCCAGCAGCTTGCCGATCGCCGCGTCCAGCGTCTTGCCCAGTATCTTGGCACGCTCGTTGTCGGTCTTGATCCCGATGTCTTCGAAACATGCTCCGAGAGCGAGGAATTCACCGAGGGAATCCCAGCGCAGATGATTCTCCTCGAGCAGTTGGTGGACGTGCTTGGGCGCCGAACCGCCCGCTCCCGTTTCGTACATTCCGCCGCCGGCCATCAACGGCACGATGGACAGCATCTTGGCGCTGGTGCCCAGCTCCAGGATCGGGAACAGGTCGGTGAGGTAATCGCGCAGGATGTTTCCGGTTGCGGCGATGGTGTCCTGCCCGCGCATCGCGCGCTCCAGCGTGTACCTCATGGCCCACACCTGCGGCATGATCTGGATCTCCAGGCCCTCGGTGTCGTGCTCTTTGAGGTACTCCTTGACCTTCTTGCGCAGCTCGACCTCGTGCGGCCGCTCGGTGTCCAGCCAGAACACCACCGTCATGCCCGAGTTCCGCGCCCGGTTGACGGCCAGCTTGACCCAGTCGCGAATCGCTTCGTCGGTGACGATGGGCATCCGCCAGATGTCGCCGGCCTCGACGTTCTGGGTGAGCAGGACTTCCCCGGTGTCGAGGTCGACGATGTTGGCGACGCCGTCCTCGGGGACTTCGAACGTCTTGTCGTGCGAGCCGTACTCCTCGGCCTGCTGCGCCATCAGGCCGACGTTGGGCACGGTGCCCATCGTGGTCGGGTCGAACTGCCCGTGGGTTTTACAGAAGTTGATGATCTCTTGGTAGATCCGGGAGAAGGTCGACTCGGGGTTGACGGCCTTGGTGTCCTTCTGCCGCCCGTCGGCGCCCCACATCTTGCCGCCCGCGCGGATCATCGCCGGCATCGAGGCATCCACGATCACGTCGCTGGGCGAATGAAAGTTGGTGATGCCCTTGGCCGAATCGACCATCGCCAGTTCGGGGCGGTGTTCGTGGCAGGCGTGCAGGTCGCGGATGATCTCCTCGTGCAGCGACGCGGGCAGCGCCTCGATCTTGCTGTAGAGGTCGACCAATCCGTTGTTGACGTCGACGCCCAGCTCGTCGAAGAGCTCCTGGTGCTTGGCGAAGGCGTCCTTGTAGAAGACCTTTACGGCGTGGCCGAAGACGATGGGATGCGAGACCTTCATCATCGTCGCCTTGACGTGCAGCGAGAACATCACGCCGGTCTCGTAGGCGTCCTGCATCTGTTCTTCGTAGAACTCGACCAGGGCCTTCTTGCTCATGAACATGCTGTCGATGACGTCGCCTTCGCGCAGCTCGACCTTGGGCTTGAGCTCGAGGGTCTTCCCGCCCTTGGTCTCCAGCACCATCTTCACGTTGCGCGCGCGGTCCAACGTCATCGATTTCTCACCGTGGTAGAAGTCGCCGTGCCGCATGGTCGCGACATGGGTGCGCGAGGCCGGCGACCACTCCCCCATGCTGTGTGGGTGCTTGCGCGCGTACTCCTTGACGGCCTTGGGCGCGCGCCGGTCCGAGTTGCCTTCTCGCAGAACCGGGTTGACCGCGCTGCCCAGGCATTTGCCGTAGCGGGCGCGGATTTCCCTCTCCTCGTCGGTCTTCGGACTCTGCGGGAAGTCCGGAATCTTGAAGCCTTTGCCCTGCAGCTCCTTGACGGCGGCGATCAGCTGGGGCACCGAGGCGCTGATGTTCGGCAGCTTGATGATGTTGGTGTCGGCGAGCTTGGTCAGCTTGCCCAGCTCACCCAGGTTGTCCGGAACCCGTTGCTCTTCGGTCAGGTGTTCGGGGAACTCGGCGAGGATCCGGGCGGCGACGGAGATGTCGCTGGTCTTGATCTGGATGCCCGCCGGCTCCGCGAAGGCGCGCACGATCGGGAGGAACGCGTAGGTCGCCAGCAACGGCGCCTCGTCGGTCAGTGTGTAGATGACGGTCGGCTGTTCGGCGCTCACGGTCCCTCTCCCGGCGTGGCAAATCTTCGAATATCGGTCAGATCTCTGGGGGGCTCAGCGTTCTTCCTGCCACGTTATCAAGGGCGTTTGGCCAGGTGTCGACCCGCCATTGGCACGAAGTCGGCACAGTAAGCTAATCTTCGTATTGGTCATGAGTGCCAGCATCAAGCCCCGGCTTGCTGGCCGGCAACCCTCCAACCGCGGTGGGGTGCCCCGGGTGATGACCAGGTCTAGTAGCCACAGGCTGCGCGGCAAGCGCGGGTCCGCCATAACGGACCCCTGACTAGAGGGGAAGACGTGATGTGCACATATCCAGCTTCTTCGGATCGGCCCATGTGTCGAATCGTGTCGCGCTGCTAACCCGCAACCCCGATACCCGATTCGCCAATCTCGAAGCAGAAAGCAAACCCACGTGAGCCCCGACAACAGCACCAGCAGCAACGACGAAACCGACCCGACCGCCCGCTGGTCGTTCGAGACCAAGCAGGTGCACGCCGGTCAGCAACCGGACCCGGCGACCAACGCCCGCGCCCTGCCGATCTACCAGACCACGTCCTACACGTTCGACGACACCACCCACGCCGCCGCGCTGTTCGGACTGGAAGTTCCGGGCAACATCTACACCCGGATCGGCAACCCGACCACCGACGTCGTCGAGCAACGCATCGCCGCGCTCGAGGGCGGTGTGGCCGCGCTCTTCCTGAGCTCCGGTCAGGCCGCTGAGACCTTCGCCATACTGAACCTCGCGTGTGCCGGGGATCACATCGTCTCCAGCCCGCGGCTCTACGGCGGCACCTACAACCTGTTCCACTATTCGCTGGCCAAGCTCGGCATCGAGGTCAGCTTCGTCGACGACCCCGACGACCTGGACTCCTGGCAGGCCGCCGTGCGACCGAACACCAAGGCGTTCTTCGGCGAGACCATCTCGAATCCGCAGATCGACGTGCTGGACATCCCCGGGGTGGCCGGCGTCGCCCACGCCAACGGGATACCGCTGATCGTCGACAACACCATCGCCACGCCCTACCTGATCCAGCCGTTCAAGCACGGCGCGGACATCGTGGTGCATTCGGCCACCAAGTACCTGGGCGGGCACGGCTCGGCGATCGCCGGCGTCATCGTCGACGGCGGCACCTTCGACTGGACGCAGGGCCGCTTCCCCGGATTCACCACACCCGACCCGAGCTACCACGGCGTGGTGTTCGCCGAGCTCGGCCCGCCGGCGTATGCGCTGAAGGCGCGCGTGCAACTGCTGCGCGACCTCGGTTCCGCCGCTTCGCCGTTCAACGCGTTCCTGGTGGCCCAGGGCATCGAAACGCTGAGCTTGCGCATGGAGCGCCACGTCGCGAACGCGCAGCGCGTGGCCGAGTACCTGGCCGGCCACGACGGCGTGTTGTCGGTCAACTACGCCGGCCTGCCAAGCTCGCCGTGGCACGAGCGCGGAAAAAAGCTGGCGCCCAAGGGAACCGGCGCGGTGCTGGCGTTCGAGCTGGCCGGCGGCGTCGAGGCCGGCAAGGCGTTCGTGAACGCCCTGAAGCTGCACAGCCACGTCGCGAACATCGGCGATGTGCGTTCGCTGGTGATCCACCCGGCGTCCACCACCCACGCGCAGCTGAGCCCGGCCGAGCAGCTGAGCACCGGGGTCAGCCCGGGACTGGTGCGGCTGGCCGTCGGCATCGAGGGCATCGACGACATCCTGGCCGACCTGGAGCTCGGGTTCGCCGCGGCGCGCAAGTACGGTGCGGACGCGCAAACCTCGGGCGCCGACCCGCAAGCCGTGGCGGCGTTCTAAGGACCCCGGCGATGACGATCTCCGACGTCCCCACCCAGACGCTGCCCGCCGAAGGCGAGATCGGCCTGGTGCACATCGGCTCGCTGACCACCGAGAGCGGCGCGGTGATCGAGGATGTCTGCATCGCCGTTCAGCGCTGGGGTGAGCTGTCGCCGACCCGAGACAACGTGGTGGTCGTGCTGCACGCGCTGACCGGTGACTCGCACATCACCGGCCCCGCCGGACCCGGGCATCCCACCGGCGGCTGGTGGGACGGGGTGGCCGGCCCTGGCGCGCCGATCGACACGGACCGCTGGTGCGCCGTGGCCACCAACGTGCTGGGCGGTTGCCGCGGTTCGACCGGACCGAGCTCGCTGGCCCGGAACGGAAAGCCTTGGGGCTCACGGTTTCCGATGATTTCGGTGCGCGATCAGGTGGAGGCCGACATCGCCGCGCTGGCAGCGCTCGGGATCGACGAGGTGGCCGCCGTGGTCGGCGGATCCATGGGCGGCGCAAGGGCTTTGGAGTGGATGGTCGGTCACCCCAGCCGCGTCCGGGCCGGCCTGCTGCTCGCGGTCGGTGCGCGGGCGACCGCGGACCAGATCGGCACGCAGACCACGCAGATCGCGGCCATCAAAGCCGACCCGAACTGGCAGGGCGGCGACTACCACGGCACCGGCCGCACACCGGACACCGGCCTGACCATCGCCCGCCGCTTCGCCCACCTGACCTACCGCGGGGAAGCTGAGCTCGACACCCGGTTCAGCAACGACAAGCAGGGCGCCGAAGACAGCCGGTATGCCGTGCAGAGCTACCTGGAGCATCAGGGCGACAAGCTGCTGGCCCGCTTTGACGCGGGCAGCTACGTGACGCTGACCGAGGCGCTCAACAGCCACGACGTCGGTCGCGGCCGCGGCGGGGTGCGCAAGGCCCTGAGCGGTTGCCCGGTGCCGGCCGTGGTCGGCGGCATCACCTCCGACCGGCTGTACCCGCTGCGGCTGCAGGAGGAGCTCGCCGAGCTGCTGCCCGGCTGCAGCGGTCTGCAGGTTGTCGAATCCATCTGCGGGCACGACGGCTTCCTGGTGGAATCCGATGCGGTCGGCGAGCTGATCCGCAAGACGTTGGATTTGGCCGACTCGGCGGACGGCGAAGGCGCGTGTCGGCGGTGACCCGCTCTCGCCACGACCGTTCCTTGTCGTTCGGTTCGGCGGCCGCGGCCTACGAGCGGGGGCGCCCGTCCTATCCCCCGGAGGCCATCGACTGGCTATTGCCACGCGACGCGCGCCAGGTGCTGGACCTGGGTGCGGGTACCGGCAAGCTGACCACCCGGCTGGTGGAGCGCGGGCTGGACGTGGTGGCCGTCGACCCGATTCCCGACATGCTGGAAGTGTTACGTACCTCCCTGCCGGAGACCCGGGCGCTGCTGGGCACCGCGGAGGGAATCCCGTTGCCGGACAACAGCGTCGACGTCGTGCTGGTCGCGCAGGCATGGCATTGGGTGGATCCCGAGCGCGCCATTCCCGAGATAGCCCGCGTGCTGCGCCCGGGCGGTCGGCTGGGCCTGGTGTGGAACACCCGCGACGAGCGGCTGGGCTGGGTGCGGGAGTTGGGCGACATCATCGGCTCCGACGGCGACCGGGGCCGTTTCGACGTCACGCTGTCCGAGTCGTTCACCGAGCCGGAGCGCCACCAGGTCGAGTGGACGAATTACCTTACGCCGCAAGCCTTGATCGACCTGGTCGCATCACGCAGCTACTGCATCACCTCGCCGACTGAGGTCCGCACCAGGACACTGGAGCAGGTGCGCGAGTTGCTGGCCACCCATCCGGCGCTGGCGAATTCGACCGGGCTGGCGCTGCCCTATGTCACCGTGTGCATCCGGGCGACGCTGTCCGGGTAGACAGCACTAAGGCGCATCGTCATCATCCCCATCCCGTAACAGCTTTTCGGGGTTCGACGATCTCCTCACGACTACTGACACCCATGCCTCAGACTCTAGGAACACCCACCGACAAAAATGACCGCATTGTGACGCCTGAAGCCAAAGTGACACAAGTTGTTTCGCTGATTCCGAACGTCAAAAATTGAGCCCGGAGAACATGACTCGATTCGGGTCGTACTTCTGCCGCACAGTCGTCAGCCGCGACAGGTTCGACCCGAAGTAGCGCGCCGGCGCGCCATTGGCCTCCAGGTAATTCACGTATCCGCCGACCGAAATCTGTTGTACCGCTTGGTGTGCGGAGCTCAGCCAGCTGTTCGCGGCGCTGACCTGGCTACTGGAGGGTTCGACGTACCACTGCAGGACGGCGGCCTGATTGCGCCACGGAAACGCGGTGTCACCCGCGGCCACGTCCCCAACGGCGCCACCGAGCGGGTCGACGAGGACCGACGCCTGTCCAGCACCTGCCGGCCATTGCCCTATCGCGGTGGCAATGGCATGAGCCGCAGCGGAATCCACCGGCCCGATGACATCGGATCCGGCCACGAAGGAGCGCGCCGGAGGGTTGGCGCTACCGCCGGCCAGGAACATCACCAGATCCGTACGGTTCATCGTCTTGTTCGAAACCGAGGTGGGCGCCACCCCGACCGCGGACTTGATCGCATCGACCACTCCCGACCCCGCGCCCGCCGGGCATGTTGCCAGCACATGGCAATTCGGGGCGGAGCCGACCATGAGATCGACGATGCCCCAGGTGTTTCGGTCAGCGGCGTTGAGCCAGGACTGCCAGCCGACGAGCACCTGGGTGGCCGACGCAGGCGGGAAGTCGAGCCGCACGACGTCACTGTCGGCCGTCGCGAAGGTAGAGAACGTCATCGACGTCGTCACCCCGAAATTGCCGCCGCCACCGCCGCGAAGCGCCCAGAACAGATCCGGGTTGTCGTTGGCGGAGGCGGTCACCACGTCGCCGCTGGGCAACACGACCGTCGCCGACTGCAGCGCGTCACAGGTCAGGCCCGCGCGCCGGGTGTCGGGCCCGATCCCACCACCCAGCGCGAGTCCCGCGACACCGACGGTCGGGCACGTACCGCTGGGGATCGCGCGACCGGCGCCGGTCAAAGCCTGATGGATCGCGTACAGCGTGGTCGCGGGGGTGACGGTTACGTTGTTGCCGTCGAAGTTGGCGCCACCCGGAAGCCCACGCAGGTCCAGGACCAACGTGCCGTTGGCGCTCGACGCACCGACGTACGAATGCCCACCGCCGCGCGGCGCGACCTTGAGGTTGTTGGCCGTCGCGAACGCGACAGCCTTCTGCACGTCGGCCTGCGACGAAACCGTTACGACGGCAGCGGGACTGGAGTTGTCATAGAACGAGTTGAAAACCTTTTTACTGGTGGAGAATTGAGCGGTATTGGTCGGCAGGACAACAGTGCCGCCGATGGAGGAGGCCAGCCCACCCCATCCGGCGACGGGATCCGCGGCCGCCCGCGCGGTGCCCAGAACCGCACCGGTTGCCAGCATTCCGACGGCGCCGCGGAGAAAGGTCTGGCGCGAGATGTCCCTCTGCAACCAGGGGTCCAGCGGACGGCTGCGATTCGTCGTCATGTGCGGAGATTCTTAAACATTTCTCACCGAAAAGCCCGGAGCTTACTGCCGTGTCAGATCACAGTGTGGCCTCGATCCGCCGAGGGTCTTGACGGCATACGGCGCCCCAATAATCGAAGCGGCGGCCGCAGCGATCGCGCAAAACGCTAATTGTGCGAAGCTTTATCCCACCGTGTCGCAAACGTGACAGTGATAGCTCAGAGTTCGTAACGTGATTCGAGTGCATTCTGCGCACTCCACGAATGAGGGGGAGGCTGCATGAAGGCACTGGCACGAACGCATCACTGGATCTGGATGTTTCGCCACCAGCCTCTGACCGTTCGCCTGCTGGCCGTGGTTGCCGGCCTGCTCACCGCGGCCTCGGCGTTCGCCGCTCCAGCCGAGGCGGACAACCCCGACGACAACTTCATCGACGCGCTCAACCACGCCGGCATCGACTTCGGCGAACCCGGGAACGCGATGTCGGTCGGTCAGTCCATCTGCCCCATGCTCGCCCAGCCGGGCGGCAACTTCGCCGCGGCCGCGTCCAGCGTGTCCGGGCGGGGCATGTCCCCCATGATGGCGCGCATGTTCACCACAATCGCGATACAGACCTACTGCCCCGAGCAGATGGCAAACCTGGCCAGCGGCAATTTATCCGGCGTAGTGCCGCAGATGCCCGGAATGGCCGGGCAGATCCCCGGGATGGCGGGGCAGATGCCCGGGATGGCCGGGCAGATCCCCGGGATGGCCGGGCAGATCCCGGCGGTCCCGGGTATCTAACGGGTGCCGAGCGGATCGATGGTCCAAGCGATGTAGACCATCGCCCCCGCGACCGTCGCGGTGGTGATGAAGTCAATTCCCTTGCTGCGCACCGCCAAAAGACCGGACCGATCATCGGACAGCACCAGTCGCAGCGCCGCCGCCAGACCGACACCGATACCGATCAGCAGCGCACCGCGACGCCAGAAGCTGGCCCCCACCAGCGCGAGCGCCGTGGCGAAGGTCAAGCCGACCAGCAGGATTGGCCACTGGGCCCTGACGACGGACCTCGCGCTCATTGCCGCTCGGCCAGCTCGACGACGTTGCTCAGCAGGAACGCCCGGGTCAACGGACCGACTCCACCGGGATTCGGCGACACGTGGCCGGCGACCTCCCACACGTCGGGGTGGACGTCGCCGACCAACCCGTTGTCGGTCCGGCTGACGCCCACGTCGACGACCGCGGCACCCGGACGCACCATGTCGGCGGTCAGCATGTGCGGCACCCCGACGGCGGCCACGACGATGTCCGCCTGCCGGGTGTACGCGGCCAGATCGCGAGTTCCGGTGTGGCACAACGTCACCGTGGCGTTCTCGGAACGGCGGGTGAGCAGCAGCCCCAACGGGCGGCCGACCGTCACGCCGCGGCCGATGATGACCACATGCGCGCCCGCGATCTCGACGCCGTAGCGCCGCAGCAGGTGCACGATCCCGCGTGCGGTACACGGCAGCGGTGCCGGAACGCTGAGCACCAGCCGGCCGAGGTTCGTCGGGTGCAGTCCGTCCGCGTCCTTGTTCGGGTCGACACGCTCCAGCGCCGCGTTCTCGTCCAGCTGCTTGGGTAGCGGCAACTGCACAATGTAGCCGGTGCAGTCGGGGTTGGCGTTCAGCTCGTCGATGGTGTCGTCCAGCGTCGCGGTGCTGATGTCGGCGGGCAGGTCGCGGCGGATCGACGTGATGCCGACCTTGGCGCAGTCCGCGTGCTTGCCCCGGACATAGGCCTGCGAGCCGGGATCGTCACCGACCAGGATGGTGCCCAGTCCGGGGGTGCGACCCGACGCGGTCAGTGCGGCCACCCGTTGTTTGAGGTCGACGAAGATCTCGTCGCGGGTGGCCTTGCCGTCCAGTGTGATTGCGCCCACGCCTGACAGTCTGGCACGGTCAATGATGGCGACCCGCCACGCCCGGCTTCGCCGCGCTTGCGATCGCCACCGTGCCCAATGATGGCGACCCGCCACGCCCGGCTTCGCCGCGCTTGCGATCGCCATTAAGCTCCCGATATGTCAACCCCTCCGGACGTGTTCAGCCCGGCCAAGCTCGGCCCGGTCACGCTGCGCAATCGCATCATCAAATCGGCGACCTTCGAGGCCCGCACGCCCGACACCTTGGTGACCGACGACCTAATCGAGTACCACCGCCTGCCCGCGGCGGGCGGCGTCGGGATGACGACCGTCGCCTACTGCGCCGTCTCCCCCGGCGGCCGCACCGAGGGCAACGGAATCTGGATGCGCCCGGAGGCTGTGCCCGGGTTCCGCCGGCTCACCGACGCGATCCACGCCGAGGGCGCGGCGGTCAGCGCGCAGATCGGCCACGCCGGTCCGGTCGCCAACGCCAAATCCAACAAGGCCAAGGCGCTGGCGCCGGTGCGGTTCTTCAATCCGATCGGGATGCGGTTCGCCAAGAAGGCGACCCGCGACGACATCAACGACGTCATCGAAGGGCATGCCAACGCGGCGCGCCTGGCCATCGAGGCGGGCTTCGACGCGGTCGAAATCCATTTGGGCCACAACTACTTGGCGAGCTCATTCCTGTCGCCACTGATCAACCGCCGCGACGACGAGTTCGGCGGCTCGCTGGAGAACCGGGCGAAGGTGGCCCGCGGCATCGTGATGGCCGTTCGCCGCGCGGTGGAAAAGGAGGGCACGCCGATCGCGGTCACCGCCAAGCTGAACATGGCCGACGGCGTTCGCGGCGGCATCAGCACCGAAGAATCGCTGATCACCGCGAAGTGGTTGCAGGACGACGGCGGCCTGGATGCGATCGAACTCACCGCGGGCAGTTCGCTGGTCAATCCCATGTACCTGTTCCGCGGCGACGCACCGCTGAAAGAGTTCGCCGGTGCGTTCAAGCCACCGCTGAGTTGGGGCATGCGCATGACGGGCAAGAAGTTCCTGCGCGAGTACCCCTACCGCGAGGCCTATCTGTTGCGCGACGCCAAGCTGTTCCGCGCCGAGCTGACGATGCCGCTGATCCTGCTGGGCGGCATCACCAACCGGGAGACGATGGACCTGGCGATGGCTGAGGGATTCCAGTTCGTCGCGATGGCCCGGGCGCTGCTGGCCGAGCCGGACCTGATCAATCGGATCGCCGCCGACGGCGACCAACACAGCGTGCGTTCGGCGTGCACCCACTGCAATCGGTGCATGCCCACGATTTACACGCGGACGCGTTGCGTCGTCACGGGCGCGCCGGATGTGTTAGCCCACTGATAGCGGGCCGCTAACGCATATTTGGGCCTCAGGTTGGCCTTGGGTCCACGAGATACAGTTGGTCCGATGAGTTCACCAGCCCCGCCCGTCTTGACGGTTCGTTTTGACGGGTCAGAACGCACTTTTGCCGCCGGTCACGACGTGGTGGTGGGGCGCGATCTGCGCGCCGACATGCGCATCACGCACCCGTTGATCTCGCGCGCGCATCTGTTGCTGCGCTTCGACCAGGGCCGGTGGCTGGCGATCGACAACGGTTCGCTCAACGGCACTTTCGTGAACGGCCGGCGGGTGCCGGTGGTCGAGATCCACGACGGCCAGAGCCTCAACATCGGAAACCCCGACGGGCCGCAGCTGCTGTTCGAAGTCGGGCGGCACCAGGGGATGGCCGGGCGCCCACCGCAAACCGAGTCGATGGGCATTCCAGCCGCGGCTCACCCGGGCGGGACGGCCTGGTCCGCCGCGCCGGGGGGCCCGCCCGTCGCCGCTCCGCCCGGTCCCCCACCCGGCCCGGCGGGCCGCCCGCCCAACTGGGCGTCGCCGCCGCGGCGACCGCACCCCGGCGCGCCCGCGCCGCGCCCCGCACCGCCGGGACAACCGATGTACCTGTCTCTTATACACATCTGACGCTGCCGACGATCGCATA
>NZ_LZSZ01000109.1:0-711 GCF_001665645.1 Mycobacterium sp. 852002-30065_SCH5024008
AGCCACCGAGATTCCGCTGCAGGCAAAGCTTTTCCATCTGGGCGAGGATGAGCATGTGTTGGTGGCAGTGGCCCACCATATCGCCGCCGATGGCTGGTCGATCACCCCGCTGCTACGCGATCTAGGCACCGCCTATACCAGCCGCACTCAAGGCAAGGCCCCGGATTGGGTGCCGTTGGCGGTGCAATACGCCGACTACACACTCTGGCAACGAGAGCAATTCGGCGACCTCAATGACCCCGACAGTGTGATCGGCGGGCAGCTGACCTACTGGCAAGACGTGTTGGCCGGGATGCCCGAACGCCTGGTGCTGCCCACCGATCGGCCCTATCCGGCGGTAGCCGATTATCGCGGGGCAAGCCTCACCATCGAGTGGCCGGCGCAGTTGCAGCAGCAGATCACCCGGGTGGCCCGCGCGCACAACGCCACCAGTTTCATGGTCATCCAAGCCGGGCTGACAATACTGCTCTCGAAGCTCAGCGCCAGTTGTGAGGTGGCCGTTGGGTTCCCGATCGCGGGCCGGCGCGACCCGGCCCTTGATGAGCTGGTCGGGTTCTTCGTCAACACCTTGGTGTTACGCGTCGAGGTGGCCGGGGATCCCAGTGTGGCTGAACTGTTGGGGCAGGTGCGCGCGCGCAGCCTGGCCGCCTTTGAGCACCAAGACGTGCCCTTCGAGCTGCTCGTGGAACGGCTGCACCCCACCCGCTCAGT
>NZ_LZSZ01000110.1:0-784 GCF_001665645.1 Mycobacterium sp. 852002-30065_SCH5024008
GCCGAGGAAATCCTGGCCGACATCTACGCCCAAATCCTCGGACTCGAACGCGTCGGGGTCGACGACTCGTTCTTCGAACTGGGGGGAGATTCGTTGTCGGCGATGCGCCTGATCGCGGCGGTCAACACCAGCCTGAATACCGACTTGTCGGTGCGGGCCATCTTTGAGGCGCCCACCATCGCCCAGTTAGCACCCCGCATCAGTGCCGAGGGGGGCGGACTTGCGCCGTTGGTGATCCAACAGCGGCCGGCTGTGGTGCCGTTGTCGTTTGCCCAGTCGCGGTTGTGGTTTATCGATCAGTTGTTGGGCCCGTCGGCGGTTTACAACATGCCTGTGGCGCTGCGCCTGCAGGGGCCCCTGGATACCGATGCGTTGGGGGTGGCCCTGGGTGATGTGGTGGGCCGCCATGAAAGCCTGCGCACCATCTTCCCCACGATCGACGGAATCCCCCACCAGGTTGTAGTGCCCGCCGGGCAGGCCGATTTCGGTTGGGCCGTGGTGGATGCCAGCGGCTGGCTGCCCGAGCGGCTCGAGGAGGCCATCGCCGCGGTGGCGGGGTATCGGTTTGATCTGGCGGTCGAGATTCCGTTGCGGGCCCAGCTTTTCCGCCTCGACGAGGATGAGTATGTGTTGGTGGCGGTGGCGCATCATATCGTCGCGGATGGCTGGTCGATCACCCCGCTGATACAGGATCTGGGCATCGCCTATGCCAGCCGCACTCAAGGCCAGGCCCCGGCCTGGGCGCCGTTGGCGGTGCAGTATGCCGATTACACGCTGTGGCAGC
>NZ_LZSZ01000111.1:0-62987 GCF_001665645.1 Mycobacterium sp. 852002-30065_SCH5024008
ACTCGAAGGCCGGAGGGTGTGGCGATGGTCGAAGAGCTTGCCGCGCAAGCCAGCACGTTGACGGGCCGGCAGGTGGAGGTCGCGTTCGTCGACGTGCTGGGCCCCACCCCCAGCGAGGTGCTGTCGCGGGCGAGGGCCACCGGCCGGCCCGTCAACGAACTGGCTTGCGCGGCAAGCTCTTCGACCATCGCCACACCCTCCGGCCTTCGAGTGCCGTGCGCGACCATGATCAGCGCCATGGGGAGCCCGCCCGCTGCTCGGTCGCGAGCCGGTACCCACGCTTGACCACCGTCGCGATGATGTTCTTGTCGCCCAAAGCTGTTCGCAACCGCAGCACGGCCGTGTCGACGGCGTGCGGGTCATTGCTGTTGCCGGGCAGCGCGCGTAGCAGGTCTCCGCGGGCGACGACGTCGCCGGGGCGTTTCGCCAGCGCACGCAGTATCCCCATGCCGGACGGCGACAGCACCTTGATCGAGCCGTCCACCAGCACGCAGGTGCCGCGGATATCGACCGTGTGGCCGGCGGCGGTCACCGTGCACGAACCCAGCAGCGGTAGCTCTTCGGCGACGTGACGGGCCAAGGCGCCCAACCGCATTCGTTCCGGGGATGACGTCGGCACGCCTTTGCGGATCAACGGCTTGGAGGTCACCGGGCCGACGCACATCGCGTGCACGTCGCTGCGCAGGGCGCCCAGCACCTGGTCTTCGACGTCCAGCTCGCGGCTGCGCTCCAGCACCGCCGCGGCCGCGGGCGCCGAGGTAAAGGTGACCGCGTCGAACTGCCGTCCCGCGATCCCGGTCACCAGCTGATCGAACGTGCCGCCCAACGGCGTTGGCTTCCACCGGTATACCCGGACGGGCACCACCTCGGCGCCCCCCAGGCGCAACCCGCCGAGGAATTCCGGGAAGGGATCCCACGCGTCGGCGGCGCCATGCAGCTGGACCGCCACCCGCAGTCCGGCCACTCCCGAGTTGAGCAGGTATTCCAGCACCTCCTGCGAGGACTCGGAGTCCGGCGACCACTCCTCGTGCAGACCGGCGGCGCGCAGCGCGCCGGTCGCCTTGGGCCCGCGCGAGACGATCCGGGCCGACGACAGGGCGGTGATGAGCGGGTTGACCAGCCCCCATCCCTCGGCCGCGGCCAGCCAGCCGCGGAACCCGATGCCGGTATGCGCGACCAGGATGTCGGGTGGCTCGGCGATCAACGCCTCGGTGTTACGGTGCAGTTCGTCGTCGTCGGGCAGCGCGATCATGTTGATCGCGGGTGCGCTGCACACCTCGGCGCCCTGTCGGCTGAGCAGCGCGCACAGCTCCTCGGAGCGCCGGGCGGAGGTCACCGCGATGCGGTAACCCGTCAGCGGCGGGGAGTCGGGCCGGGCCATATCACCTGTGTATGCCTGTCAGATTTCGGTTGCGTTACCTGGCAATTGCTTACGCATTGCCCACAGTGAGGCCACCCTCACACGCGGGCCAGCGCGCCTGCCGTCTCACCGTTCGCCGCCTCGGCGGGCAGCGCCGGCCGCCGCACGTACACCATCCACGTGATGATCGCTGCCACGACGTAGGAGGCGAGGAACGCCACGTATGCCGACGTCTCCGTCCCGGTGACCAGGTAGGACTGGCGCAGCGCGAGGTTGATGCCCACGCCGCCGAGTGCGCCGACCGCGGAACAGACGCCGATCAGCGATCCGGACTTGGCGCGCGCCCAGTGGCGCCGTTCGTCCTCGCCCGTCTTCAGGGCGCGGCTGCGCGCCTCATAGACCGAGGGGATCAGCTTGAACACCGAACCGTTGCCCATCCCGGACAGAATGAACAGCACCATGAAGCCGATGACGTAGCCGATCATGCTGGTCGAGTGCGCCCCGGCATGGTGATCGTCGAAAGTGCTTATGACGACCAGCAATCCGGCGCCCAGGGTCATCCCGGCGAGCACGCCGAGGGTCACGCGGCTGCCGCCCTTGCGGTCGGCCAGCCGGCCACCGTAGATACGCGCCAGCGAGCCCAGCAGCGGTCCGATGAAGGCCACCTGCGCGGCGTGCAGCGCCGCGTGCTTGGCGCTTTCGCCGCTGGCCAGGAAGTTGACCTGCATCACCTGACCGAAGGCGAACGAGAACCCGATCCAGGAGCCGAACGTGCAGATGTAGAGCAGGGAGATCACGTAGGTGTCGCGCTCGACCAGGATCGAGCGCATCGTGTTCAGCTGCGTGCCGTGGCCGACGTTGTCCATGAACAGCACGGCCGCGATGCCCACGATCGCCAGCACCACCAGGTACACCGCGCACACCCAGTACGGCGCCTCGTGTCCGGCCGTGGCGAGCACCAGCAACCCGACCAGCTGGATCACCGCCACCCCGAGGTTGCCGACGCCGGCGTTGACGGCCAGCGCCGAGCCCTTGAGCCGCTGCGGGTAAAAGGCGTTCACGTTGGCCAGCGAAGCCGCGTAGTTGCCACCGCCCAGCCCGGTCAGCGCGGCGCACACCACGAAGGGCCACAGCGGCAATCCGGGGTTGGCGAGCAACCCGATGGTGCCGGCCGTCGGGATCAGCAGCACGAACGCCGAGAAGGCGGTCCAGTTGCGACCACCGAAGGTTGCGATGCCCAGGGTGTAGGGAATCCGGGCCAGCCCGCCGACCAGAGTGGCGACGGCGCCCAGCAGCAGCTTGTCGCCGGCGGAGAAGCCGTAGATGTGCGAAGGCATGAACAGCGCCATGACGGGCCACAGCGTCCAGATCGAGAAGGCGACGTGGTCGCCCGCGATGGTGCACAACAGATTGCGGCGCGCGATCTTCTTGTTGCCGGCCTCCCAGGCCGCCGTGTCTTCTGGATTCCAGTCCGCGATGTGGTGATTGCGGGCCATCCGGTTGTCACCTTTCGTCGACTGCGATGTTTTCGGGGAACGGCATGGGGCGGTGGTCATTTCCGGTCGGCTGTCGGTGAATCCGATTGTGCGCCTTGGGATGGCGGGAGCATGCCACTACGCAAGGAGGCGTGCATAGGACTCCCTCTCGTCAGGACCCAGTCTGCCGCACAACGGGAAGAAAAGTGGGCGCCCCGAATGAAGAGGGATGCCCCGCCGTGCATTTCGATGCTCACATTCGAGACGGAGTCGGGTCAACTCAATTCGGCCCGAATCGCCTGTAAGTTGATTACCAGTTATCTGGTAAATCCCTGTAGGCGGCGAACGCCGAAATAGCCGCCTATTTCAAGTGATTCGGCCCGGCCGGGCGATTTTATGTGAGCTGGAATACATTCCGGCTAGGAAAACGGCAAGATCGCGACGCCGGACTGTGGTTGGGCACCCACCAGAATCCTCGGGCGTGACCAGTGCAGGCGCACCGACTGTCCGGGGCGCACCTGGGCGATTTTGTCGATGTCCTCGTCGACCACCACACCCACCACCGGGTAGCCGCCGGTCACCGGGTGGTCGGGCCCGAGGATCACCGGTAAACCGTTGGGCGGCACCTGAATCGCGCCGCGAGTCGTGCCCTCGCTGGGCAGCTGGCGGTCCGGGTAGCAGTGCTGCAGAGGGCGGCCGACCAATCGCATTCCCACGCGATCGCTGCGATCGGATGCCACCCAATCGTTGTGCACCAGGGCATCGGGGTCGACGAACCAATCGTCGCGCGGCCCGGGCACCACCGCCAACTCGACCACGTTGGCGGTGATCGCCGCCACCGGGGCCTGATCGAGTTCGGGGTAGTCAAGTGTGTGCTCACCGACCGGGAGCTGATCTCCCGCTCGCAGCGGCGACGGGCCGATGGCCGACATCACGTCGTAGCTGCGCGAGCCGAGCACGGGTGCCACGGCGATGCCGCCCCGCACCGCGAGGTACGTGCGCAGCCCGGCGGTCGGCGTGCCCAGGGCGATCGTTTGGCCGGCGCGAACGTGCTGAATGCTGTTGGTGCCGAACTCAATTCCGTTGACGGTCGGGTTGGTGTCGGCCCCCGTCACAGCGATGTCGATGTCGCCGCCCCGGACCCTGGCGGCGAAACCGCCGAGCGTCACTTCGACCGTGGCGCGGTCATCGGGGTTGGCCACCAGGCGGTTGGCCAACTGGTGTGCGCGACGGTCGGCGGCCCCGGACCGGCTCACGCCGAGATGGGCGAGTCCCGGCCGGCCCAGGTCCTGGACGACGGCGAGCGGTCCGGTGCGAAGAATCTCCAGGGTGCTCACGGTGATCTCCTTACCTCAGACGGCCCGGAACTGAACCCACATGCCCTGCGTCAGCAACGCCGGCTCGGGCCGTTCGAGGTCCCACAGGACCGCGTCGGTGCGGCCGATCAGTTGCCAGCCGCCGGGCGACTGGCGCGGGTATATCGCGCTGAATTCACCGGCCAGGCCGACCGAGCCGGCGGGCACCGAGGTGCGTGGCTCGGTACGGCGCGGCACCCGAAGGCGCGCGTCGCCGTCGACCAGGTACGCGAAACCCGGGGCGAACCCGCTGAATCCGACCCGCCACAGCGAACCGGTGTGCGCGTCGATCACCTGCGCGATGGTCAGCCCGGTATGGCCGGCGACCTCCGCCAGGTCCGGGCCGTCGTATACGACGTCGATGACCACATCGGCACGGCGTTCCGGCGCGGCGAGCTCCTCGGCGGTGACCCGCATCTTGCGCAGTCGCTGACGGATCACCCCTTGGCAGCGGGGGCCGTCCAGCTTCACCAGAACCGTGCGGGCGGCCGGGACGATGTCGACCACGCCCGGCAACGCCGCGGCGCGCAGCTGTGCCGCCCACGCCAATACCTCGGCGGTGCTGCCGCATTGCAGCAGAAGCGCGTTGTCGCCGAAATCCAGAACCGTGTTGCCGACCAGTTCCGTCGGCAGGTCCTTGGACACGTTGTCGGTAAGGTCCGTCACGCTCATTACTCGACGGTAACCTCCCCATCACCGACTGGGCGAGGGGCGAGCGACGGATTTTCGAACACTGCCAGAGCTGCCTTAGCAAACGCTCAAACCCCGCTGGTGCGGCCGGGGTCTAACCGAGGATTTTGCCGATTTGCGGGGGGAGTTGATCGGCGACCAACGGGTAGCTCAGTGGCGAGGAAAAGGCGATCGCGCCGGCCTGCTCCTTGGTGGTGAAGATGTGCCGGTTCTGCGCGGTGGCCAGGGAGGCCGCTACATCGGGGTCGGCGAGCAATGCCTTTTGGTCGTCGGGGTTCTCGGTTGTCCAGATGACCACATCGGCGGAATCGAGCACCGCCCTGATGTGATCGCGGGGGATGACGGCGCGGTGATCGGTGCCGAAAGGCTTGATGCTGTCGGCGATCACCAACCCCATCTGGTTCAGGAAGTCGGTGCGCCAGCCGGCCATGGTCGCGACGATGGTTCCCTGCCAGAGCGTGCCCTGCATCAGCAACGCCTTCTTGCCCGTCCAGGCCGGGTGCTCCTTGGCGACGGCGCTGAATTTCTGGTCGACGGAGTCGATCAGCGACTTCATCTGGTCGGCCTGGAACACCGCCTGTCCGATGGCGGTGGCCTGCTCCTTCCACGGCTCGAAGAAGGCGTCGCCGTCCGACTGCGGCACGGTAGGGGCGATCGCGGAGAGCTTCTGATACGTATCGGCGTCCACGCCCGCGTTGGTGGCCACGATCAAATCCGGTTTGAGGCCCGCGATCTGGTCGACCGGGATCCCGTTGTCGAGGTTCAGCACCACCGGCTGCGCCCCGCCGAGCCTGGGCTGGGCCCACGGCCACACCGCGAACGGCTGATCACCGAACCAGTAGGTCACCGCGATCGGCACCACGCCGACCGCGAGCAGGTCGTCCTGCTCGGTGTAGCCGGCACTGACCACGCGCTTGGGTGGTTCCTTGATGACGGTCTGACCGAACAGGTGGTTGATGGTCACGGATTTGCCGCCGGAGGTGTCCGACGACGGTTTGCCCGACGAGCACGCCGCCGGAGCCCCGGCGACCGCAGCGACCGTCGCAGCCCCTGCGAGCTGCAAGAATCCCCGTCGATTCCAACCCTGTCGCATCGCGTGAGATTATCGCGTTCCCTGCCCGCCAGGGCATCGCCGCGCGGTTGCGCGCTCAGTCCAGCGGCATGCCGGCGTCCAGGAAGTCCAGCGCCCGATAGATGGTGTCGGCCGTTTTCGGCGCGCTGTCGAACGCCGCCATCATGGCCCCGACCATCGCGCCGACGTACACGCGGACTTCGAAATCGGTTGCGCCACGGCCGATCCGGCGACCGATGGCCTCCGCCATGACGTTTACGGTGCGGTAGTACTCGTCGTAGAGGGCGGCCTTGAGCTCGGGTATCGAGAAGATCAGCCGCTGCCGGGTGTTCTCGAACTCCAATTGCTCGGGTGACAGGCCGGCCATCGTCGTGGCGTAGGCGCGGCGGATGGCTTGACTCGGCGACAGCTCGGGCGGCTGGGCGTCGAACGCGGCCAGTATCAGCGGATCGAGGTCGTCGGCCAGCAGCAGCGACTCCTTGGACGGGAAATAGCGGAAGAAGGTGCTGGGGGAAACCTCGGCGGCGTCGGCGATCTGTTCGACGGTGGTGGCGCCGTAGCCGTTGGCGTCGAACAGCCGGAACGCCTCGCGGCGGAGGGCGTGGCGGGTCTTGATCTTCTTGCGTTCCCGCAGCCCCAGGGGCTGGTCAGTCGCCGGCATGGGGCGATTCTCCCGCATTCTGGGTGCGAAAAGTTCTGACAGTGGCTCGAAGGCCACTGCGAGATCCACGTATCTCCGGCGTAACTGTGGCCACGCGGCCCGGTAACAGTCCTTTCCTAGCGTCGGGGTGTGACTACGACGACCTCTTCAGAGCCGATCGCTCCGGTCCTTGCGCCCGCGCCTGGGCGCCCTTCTCACCGGGGTGGGCACTGGATCGACGACTGGCGGCCCGAAGACCCCGCGTTCTGGGAGACCACCGGCAAGCCGATCGCCCGCCGCAACCTGATCTTCTCGATCTTCGCCGAGCACGTCGGCTTCAGCGTGTGGATGTTGTGGAGCATCGTGGTGGTCCAGATGACCGCCGGTCCCCACGGGCATCCGTCCGCGTCCGGCTGGGCGCTGACCGCCAGCCAGGCGCTGTGCCTGGTCGCTGTCCCGAGCGGGGTCGGCGCCTTCCTGCGCCTGCCCTACACCTTCGCGGTCCCCCTCTTCGGCGGCCGCAACTGGACGACCATCTCGGCGGCGTTGTTGCTGATCCCGTGCGTGCTGCTGGCCTGGGCGGTCAGCCATCCCGGCCTCTCGTTCACCGTCCTGGTGGCGGTCGCCGCGACCGCCGGCTTCGGTGGCGGCAACTTCGCCTCGTCGATGGCCAACATCTCGTTCTTCTACCCAGAGAAGGACAAGGGCTGGGCGCTGGGCCTCAACGCGGCCGGCGGCAACGTCGGCGTCGCGGTGGTGCAGAAGATCATCCCGCCCATCGTCGTCGCCGGCGGCGGGGTGGCGCTGGCGCGCGCCGGCCTGTTCTACGTGCCGCTGGCCGTGGTGGCCGCGGTGTGCGCGTTCGGATTCATGAACAACCTGTCCGAGGCGAAGGCCGACGTGCGGCCGGTATGGCAGTCGCTGCGGCATCCCGACACCTGGGTCATGTCGCTGCTCTACATCGGCACGTTCGGATCGTTCATCGGCTACTCGGCGGCCTTTCCGACCCTGCTCAAGACGGTGTTCGGCCGCGGTGACATCGCTTTGACCTGGGCATTCCTCGGTGCGGCGATCGGCTCGGTCATCCGGCCCCTGGGCGGCAGGCTGGCCGACCGGATCGGTGGCGCGCGGATCACCGCGGTCAGCTTCGTCATGCTCGCCGCGGGCGCCGCGGCGGCGCTGTGGTCGGTCAACGCCAAGAACCTGCCGCTGTTCTTCGCCAGCTTCATGTTCTTGTTCGTCGCCACCGGCATCGGCAACGGCTCGACCTACCGGATGATCTCGAGGATCTTCGTGATCAAGGGGCAGCTCGCCGGCGGCGACCCCGACACCATGGCGCACATGCGCCGCCAGGCCGCCGGCGCCCTGGGCGTCATCTCGTCGATCGGCGCCTTTGGCGGGTTCGTCGTGCCGCTGGCGTACGCCTGGTCGAAATCGCACTTCGGCAGCATCGAACCCGCACTGCGGTTCTACGTGGGCTTCTTCCTGGCCTTGCTGGTGGTCACCTGGTACTGCTACCTGCGCAAGGGCAACGCCTACAACGCGCAAGCGCGGGCCGGCGTGTAGCCGCCCGCCTCTCAGCTCGACGGCTTCTGCTTGCCCCCGTAACCGTCCCAGGGGCTGTAGTCGGCGATCAGCTCCTCCTGCGGAGGTCGCTGGTCGACCGGCACATGCTGCAGGTTGATCCGGATGCGGTACCAGATCGAACTCGGCCCGCGCATACCGTCGACCAGGACGTCGACCGGTTGCAGCAGGTGAGATGCGTCCGGGTGGCGGCCGCGCCAGGTGTCCAGCGCGGCCAGCGCCTCGTCCTTGGTCTTGGTGCGGGCGATCTCGATGAGCGGCATCACCGACCGGCGCCGGCCGTCGGCCGTGCCGGATCCCTTCGGCGCGCGCTCGGGGGGCCCCATCTCCTCGGCCAGCACCAGCAGCCGGTCGAGCTCACCGACCGCGTCGTCCATCCCCTCCCACGGGTCACCCATCGCGGCGAACCGGCCGGGCACGGTGTCGATGGTGAACTCCTCGGGAAGGCGTTCGGTGACTTCGTCCCACAGCAGCGGCGTCGAAACCCGGGCGTCCGGCGTCGCCCGAACCGAGTACGCCGACGCGACCGTGCGGTCCTTGGCGTTCTGGTTGAAGTCGACGAACACTCCCTCGCGTTCTTCCTTCCACCACCGGCTGGTCGCCGCGTCGGGCACGCGCCGCTCGACCTCGCGGGCCACGGTCTGGGCGGCCAGCCGCACCTGCCGGAACTCCCAGCGCGGGGCGATCCGCGCGTAGATGTGAAAACCGCGGCTCCCGGAGGTCTTCGGCCACGCGGTCAGGCCGTAGTCCTCCAGCACCTCGCGGGCCACCAGCGCGACGTCGACGATCCGCCGCCAGGAAACCCCGGGCATCGGATCCAGGTCGACCCGCAGCTCGTCGGGATGGTCGAGGTCGCCGGCCAGCACCGGGTGTGGGTTGAGGTCGACACAGCCCAGGTTGATCGCCCACGCCAGTCCGGCGGCGTCATGGATGACGGCCTCCGCGGCCGATGTGCCGCGCGCGTAGTGCAGTTCGGCGACGTCGACCCAGTCGGGCCGGTTCTTCGGCGCGCGCTTCTGGAACACCGCTTCCTCGGAAATGCCCTTGACGAAGCGCTTGAGGATCATCGGTCGGCCGGCCGCGCCGCGCAGCGCCCCCTCGGCCACGGAAAGGTAGTAATGGACCAGGTCGAGTTTGGTGTGCGGCCCCGTGCCGCCGTGGGCTTCGAACACCACCTTGTCCGGATGGGTGATGGAGACCTGGCGCCCATCCACCTCCAGCGAAACCGGACCCATGTTCATCATCGTAAGTCGGTGGGTACTTACCTCTCGGAATGCGACGGACGTCACATAGGGTGGATCCATGCCTAATCTGATTGGCCTGCCTGGGCAGGCTGTTGCCAAGGTTCAGCAGTACCTGGAACGCGGCTCGGCTGAATTGCACTACGTGCGCAAGATCTTCGAAGCGGGCGCCTTCCGGCTGGAGCCGCCGCAGAACTACGCCGCCATGGCCAACGACATCTACAAGTGGGGCGAGTTCGGCATGCTGCCGTCACTCAACGCCCGACGCCATCCCGACCGCGCCGCGTGCATCGACGAAGAGGGTGAGTTCACCTTCAAGGAGCTGGACGACGCCGCCCACGCGGTGGCCAACGGGCTACTCGAGATGGGCGTCAAGGGCGGCGACGGGGTGGCGATCCTGGCGCGCAACACCCGCTGGTTTCTCATCGCGTACTTC
Organism: Mycobacterium sp. 852002-30065_SCH5024008; assembly: GCF_001665645.1. Classification (NCBI taxonomy): domain Bacteria; kingdom Bacillati; phylum Actinomycetota; class Actinomycetes; order Mycobacteriales; family Mycobacteriaceae; genus Mycobacterium; species Mycobacterium sp. 852002-30065_SCH5024008. The sequence continues at coordinate 9,854 of NZ_LZSZ01000111.1, forward strand.
GGCGCCGCCCGGGTCGGCGCCCGCATCATCCTGCTCAACAGCGAGTTCTCCGGCCCGCAGATCAAGGAGGTGGCGGAACGCGAGGGCGCCAAGCTGATCATCTACGACGACGAGTACACCAAGGCCGTCAGCAAGGCCGAGCCGGAACTGGGCTTCCTGCGCGCGCTGGGCACCAACCCCGACGCGGACGGGCCGTCGGGCAGCAAGGACGAGACGCTGGCCGACCTGATCGAGCGCAGCAGCAAATCACCCGCCCCGAAGGCGAGCAAGCACTCGTCGATCATCATCCTGACCAGCGGCACCACCGGCACGCCGAAGGGGGCGAACCGCAGCACCCCACCGACGCTGGCACCCATCGGGGGCATCCTGTCCCACGTCCCGTTCAAGGCCAACGAGGTGACCTCGCTGCCCGCCCCGATGTTCCACGCGCTGGGCTTTCTGCACGGCACCATCGCGATGTTCCTGGGCTCCACCCTGGTGCTGCGCCGCAAGTTCAAGCCGCCGCACGTGCTCGAAGACGTCGAGAAGTACAAGGTGACCGCCATGGTGGTGGTGCCGGTGATGCTGTCGCGGATCCTCGACGCGGTCGAGAAGATGGACTCCAAGCCCGACCTGTCCAGCCTGAAGATCGTGTTCATCTCGGGGTCGCAGCTGGGCGCCGAGCTGGCCGGCCGCGCGCTCAAGGATCTCGGCCCGGTCATCTACAACATGTACGGCTCGACCGAGATCGCGTTCGCCACCATCGCCGGACCGCAGGACCTGGAGCGCAACGCGGCGACCGTCGGCCCGGTGGTCAAGGGCGTGAAGGTCAAGATCCTCGACGACAACGGCAAGGAGAAGCCACAGGGCGAGGTCGGCCGGATCTTCGTCGGTAACGCGTTCCCGTTCGAGGGCTACACCGGCGGCGGCCACAAGCAGATCATCGACGGCCTCATGTCATCCGGTGACGTCGGCTATTTCGACGAGCACGGCTTGCTTTACGTCAGCGGCCGGGACGACGAGATGATCGTCTCCGGCGGAGAGAACGTTTTCCCGGCCGAGGTCGAGGACCTGATCAGCGGGCACCCCGAGGTGGTGGAGGCGACGGCCATCGGCGTCGAGGACAAGGAATGGGGCCACCGGCTGCGCGCCTTCGTCGTGAAGAAGGATGGCTCCGACGTCGACGAGGACACCATCAAGCACTACGTTCGCGACCACCTGGCCCGCTACAAGGTGCCGCGTGAGGTGGTCTTCCTGGACGAGTTGCCGCGTAACCCTACGGGCAAGATCCTCAAGCGCGAGTTGCGTGAGATGGAGGTCGACTAGCCGCTGTCCCCGTCGGGGTCAGCGCCGGTCTTTGATGGCGCGGGTGATCTGCGCCGCGAGTTTGGGGTCGACCAGAAGTTGGTCGATGAGCGCGGTGAGGACCTCTTGTCCGGTCACCCGGGCGACGCCCAGGCGATCGGCGGCCTCGCGCTGCCAGATGTCGAGGGCGCGGTGGGTGGCCGCGGGGAGGTCGACGGTGCGGCGTGTCCGCTGACCCCGGCTCGCCTGGTTGACCGCCGGCTGGCTGATGATCCGGTGGGCGCCCTGCTGCCCGAGCCCGGTGAGGCGCTCGGTCGGCGCGGCGTCTCCTGCCGGTGTGGCCGACGGCCCGGGGCCCCGGAACGTTCCGGCGCCGGGTCCGATGTGGCTGGGGTTGAAGTTCACTGCGGCGGTCGTCCTCCGGTGAGTGGCCAATCAGTAAATCAGCATTGAGTCTGACAATACTGATTGTTCCACCGACGACGGCGTAAGTCGCGTCGCCGGGCCGCGGGCCGGCCACGTCCGCGGTCAGCGCCGCAGCAGCGGTTTCTCGCAGCAAATTTTCGAAGATGCTCTCCGACGCGCCGGTGGACGTCGGGAAATTCGATCAAAAGACAGGGCACGGCATGGTCTTGTCGCCGTAATTCAGCGGATCCGCTGATGCGGAAGCGTGCAAACCAGTATGTCAGTAGATCGCTTCTAAGCAGCACAAATGCGAAGCCTGCGTAACTCAGTAGTTGCCCATATCCTGATTTATGGAGATCATTAATTCCGGCGAAATCAGCTCTCATAAATGCCCTTAAGTCATTTGTTACATAATTCACAGCGCCATTTTTGTGTAGCAACGTTGTTTGCAGGGAAAGTTCTGGCTAACGTTTTGTTTGTCGGCATCAGGACCTGGAAGGAGGGTTGCGATGACGATTTCTGCACGATCGTTACGCGGCGCCGCCGTGGGCGCGGCGGGTGCCTCGGCGGTGGCGGGAGCGCTGCTGTTCGGCGCAAGCCCCGCCGCACAGGCGGCCCCGGTATCAGGTCCCGACACCAGCTTCACCACCACCGGTCCGCACGGTACGCCCGGCGGACCCGGCATCATTCCCGACCGTCCAGGCGGGGGTCATGGCGGTCATGGATGGGGCGGCCACGGATGGGGCGGCGGAGGCCACCCCGGTTGGGGTTCGGGCAACCGCGGATTCTGGGCCCCTGGGCACTGGTGGAACTGGTGGTGGTGAACCACCTCCCCGTGGTAGTCGATCAGCCTCGACGTGCCGATCACTCCTAGGCTGACCGGCCCACGGGATGGGGGGGAACCATGCCGGCCTGACCACCCCTCAGGTCGGCATGGCCCTCTCTCCGGGCCAAATCGGAAGTGGCAGTTAGGGATCGCGGGGGAGACCGAGTAGCCGCTCGGCGATGATGTTCAGCTGCACCTCGGAGGTGCCGCCGTAGATGGTCGTGGCCCGGCTCGCCAACAGGTATTCGCCCCATTTGCCGGGTAGCTCGCTGGTGTCGCCGATGGCGGCGTCGGTGCCGAACGAGGACACCGCGAACTCCGCGTACCCCTGACCGGTGCGCATCGAGAGCAGCTTGGAGATGGCCGCGGACGGCATGGCATCCCCGCCGGCCAGAGTCAACAGGGTGGAGCGCAGGTTCAGCACCTTGGCGGCGTGGCCCTCGGCGATCAACTGACCCGCTCGGTGTTGTGCGACCGGGTCGAACTGCCCGTCGCGAACGAACTCGACGAACTGGCCCAGAGTGGCCAGGAAGTTCGCCTCGCTGCTGCCGATGGAAACCCGTTCGGCGGTAAGGGTGTTGCGGCTGACCTCCCAACCCCGGTTCACGTCGCCCAGCACGCATTCGTCCGGCACGAACACGTCGTCGATGTAGACGGTGTTGAACATCGCGTTCCCGGTCAGCTCGCGCAACGGCTTCACCTCGACGCCTTCGCTGTGCATGTCCAGCAGGAAGTAGGTGATCCCGTTGTGCTTTGGAGCGCTCGGGTCGGTTCTCGCCAACAGCGCGCCCCACTGGGAGAGCTGCGCCGCCGTGGTCCAGATCTTCTGGCCGGTGATGCGCCAGCCGCCGTCCGTTCGGGTGGCCTTGGTGCTCAGCCCGGCCAGGTCCGATCCGGCGCCCGGCTCGGAGAACAGCTGACACCAGATCATGTCCCCGCGGAAGGTCGGCGGCAGAAACCGCTGTTTCTGCTCTTCGGTCCCAAAGGTGACGATCGACGGAATGATCCACGTCGCGATGCCCATCTGTGGGCGCTTGACCCGGCCGGCGGTGAACTCCTGGGCGATGATGATCTGCTCGACCGGGCTGGCGGCGCGACCCCACGGTTTCGGCAGGTGCGGCAGCGTCCAGCCGCCCTCGGCGATCGCGACCGTGCGCTCGGCGCGATCCATCGCCTTGAGCGCGGCGACCTCGGCCCGGATCTCGTCCCGCAGCTTCTCGGTGTCGGGGTCGAGGTCGATGTCGACCGCCCGCACCCCGGTGCTGGTCGCGGTGTGCACCACTTTCTGCGGGTACTCCGAATTGCGGCCGAACGATGCGGCCAGCATCAGCGCCCGGCGGTAGTACACGTTCGTGTCGTGCTCCCAGGTGAAGCCGATCCCGCCGTGCACCTGGATGCAGTCCTGAGCGCACCGTTGAGCGGCAGCCGGCGCGAGCGTCGCCGCGACGGCGGCGGCGAACTCGACCTTGGAACCCGTGATATCCCAATCATTTTCGCGCGCCTCGTCGATAGCGCGGGCGGCGTCCCACACCGCCGCGGTTGCCCGCTCGGTGTCGGCGATCATCTCCGCGCACTTGTGCTTGATGGCCTGGAACTGGCCGATCGGCCTGCCGAACTGCTCACGGATCTTGGCGTACTGGGACGCGGTGTCGGTCGCCCAGCGCGCCACCCCGATCGCCTCCGCGGACAGCAGCGTCGTCATCAGCGCGTGCGCTGTCGCCATGCTCAGGTTGCACAACGCGGCGTCGGCCCCGACCTCGACGGCGTTGGCCCGAACATGGGCGACCGGCCGTAGCGGGTCAAGGCTTTTCACGGGCTCGATCTCGAGCTCCTCCGCGCGCAGCACCACCCATTCCTCGCCGCTGTCGATTGCGACCGGGAGCACCAGCACGGAGGCCTGCGCCGCCGCCGGAACCGCGCGGACCTCGCCGCGGAGCACGAGCACGTCGTCATTCGGGCCCTGGCGGGTGGCGGTCAACCCGCAACAGTCCATCGCGTAGGCGGCGATGGCGGCGCCGGACGCCAGCTCGGCGAGCACCTTCGCGTGCGGGTCGTTGGCGGAAATCAGTGCGCTGGCGATCGCCGACGGCACGAAGGGGCCGGGCACCGCGCCGTAGCCGAACTCGGCCAGCACGACGGCCAACTCGAGGATGCCGAAACCCTGCCCGCCCACGGATTCGGCCAGATGCAGACCCTGCAGGCCTTGTTCGGCCGCGGCCCGCCAGTAGGGCGGGGGATTGTCGATCGGTGTCTCCATTGCCGCGTGCAACGTCTCGGACGGCGCGATGCGCGCCACCAACGACCGCACCGAATCGGCCAGGTCTTGATGCTCAGCAGTGATAGCGATCGGCATTGGTCGCCTTCCCATGCTTTAGGGGTTCCCGCCTTGGCCAGGCACCCTCCAAACTAACAACCGGTCGGTTGGTTGACCACAGGGGTCACCGGGCGTGCCAGCGCACCTTGGTGTCCGCGGCGAGCTCTTCAGTGAAACCGCTTGGCGATCCACTTCGCGATGATGTCGGCCTGCTCCCCGCGAGCGCCCGGGGTGGTGAAGTAGTGGTCGGTGTCGATCGACGACTGCGTCTTGTCGGGGCCGGCGAGCGCGACGAAAATCCGTTGGGCGTCGGACGGAAAGACGCCGGTATCAGCCTCGGCGTTGATCACCAGGGCGGGGCAGCTGATCCGGGCCAGATGCGTTTCGGCCCTGGTCTGCGCCACCCGCAGGCTCCACATGCCCAGCCAGTTGCGCAGGGTGCAGGCCGCGGCGATGCCATGCGCCGACCGGTTCGCCTTGGCCGGAACGCCGGCATAACACATGTTTGGTTGACGCCTGGTCGGCTCGATGCTGGCGTCGACCATGCGGGGATCGGCCCAGGTGCGCATGACGCTGAACGGGCGGTCGGAAAACCCCGCTGCGCGAACGCGTTTGAATTCCTGCTCCGCCCAGTCGGTGATGGCGTGGTTGCGCGCGGTTTGCGCCCGGCGATAGCGGGTGAGGAACTCCGGTGAATACGGCGGCCCGTTTCGCTCGTTGAACAGGTCGAGGTCGGCATCGGTGGCGACGGGGTCGTTCTCGTCGACGACGGCACCATCCATCCAGGCCGTCAACACGTCGGGTCGCCCGGGATGGGCGGCGGTGGCCACGTAGCCATCGGCGGCCGGCAACTCGGTCAGGCCCGCGGCCGGACGCATCCCGTCCAGCGGGGTCACGTTCGGCTCCACGGCCTGCGACTGATATGCGGCCATCAACGAGCCGCCGCCTGAGTTGCCGAGCAGCACAACGGTTTCCACTCCCTGCACCTCGCGCAGCCAGCGCACCCCGACGCCGATGTCGACCAGCGCGTGGTCGAGCAGAAAGCTGCTTTCGAAGCCGCGAAACCTGGTGTTCCAGCCCAGAAAGCCGACACCGCGGGTGGCCATGTAGTCGGCGAGGTAGTGCTCGGAAAAGTCGATCTGGTAGTGCGTGGCGATCATTGCCACCTTGGGCTTGCGTCCCACCCCGCGGTGGTACAGCCCCTGGCAAGGATGCCCACCCGCGCCGGCGCGGCCGGCAGTCGGCGACGGCAGGCCGACAAACTCGCGGATAACCCCGGCGGCGGCGGTGTTAGGAGTCATTTACCGGCCCTGTTGGCATTGGAGGTCTCGTTGAAACTTCAGGCCGATGTTAGATTCAGAATTACAACTTGGCCAGGACTTCAAGCCGGGGACCGAGGGGAGCCGCGCGATGATCAAGCCGCACAACACCAACACGGAATTCGAACTCGGCGGGATCAACCACGTCGCGCTGGTCTGCTCGGATATGGCTCGGACCGTGGACTTCTACACCAACATCCTCGGCATGCCGTTGATCAAGTCGCTCGACCTGCCCGGGGGTGCGGGCCAGCACTTCTTCTTCGACGCCGGGAACGGCGACTGCGTCGCATTCTTCTGGTTCGCCGATGCCCCCGACCGGGTGCCGGGCATCTCGTCGCCGGGCGCCATCCCCGGTATCGGCGACATCACCAGCGCGGTCAGCACCATGAACCATCTCGCATTCCACGTGCCGGCCGAAAAGTTCGACGCCTACCGCCAGCGGCTCAAGGACAAAGGGGTGCGCGTCGGCCCGGTGCTCAACCATGACGAGAGCCCGACGCAAGTGTCGGCGACGGTGCATCCGGGGGTGTACGTGCGGTCGTTCTACTTCCAGGACCCCGATGGCATCACCCTCGAATTCGCATGCTGGGTCAAAGAATTTGATGCCACCGATGCTCAGGCCGTGCCCAAGACCGCGGCGGACCGCCGACCTCCGGTGGTTGCCGGACTGCCGTGACCGACGGCATTCTGTCCGACGCTCAGATCGCGGCGCTGACCCCCGGTGAGCGACGGCAGCTCATTTCCCGGCTCGAGCAGCCCGTGGGCGAATTGATCGACCCGGCGCTGCTGGCCAGGGTGCGGCGCATCCGGTTGAGTCTGATGGTCGGTGGCTCGATGGCAATGGTTCCCTGGCTGGGGTACCTCTCGGTCACGTTGCCGGAGAACTATGTTGCTCACAACTGGCCCGTGACGTGGGTGGGCTTCGACATTCTCCTGGTCGGATTCATGCTGGCGACAGCGGTGCTCGGGTATCTGCGCCGCCAGCTGCTGGTGCCGGCCGCGTTCACCACCGGCGTGTTGCTGATTTGCGACGCCTGGTTCGACCTGATGACGGCCGGCCCCAAGGATGTCTGGCTGTCGGTGATCACCGCGCTGCTGGTCGAGGTGCCGCTGGCAGTGTTCCTGATCTTCAGTGCGCAACGGCTGATACGGCTCACGATGATGCGGTTGTGGCTGCTGGACCCCGGGATGCGGCTGTGGCAGCTGCCGTTGTTTCCCTGAGGTGGCAGCGATTTGGCTCGGCGCGCCAGTCTGAAGCGTCGGACCTGTGCTTCGGCCCGGCGAAGGTAAAGAAGATTACCGGACCTTGCCGTGCTGCCGTTGACCGATGGTGGCGCGGCGGTGAGCCTGGTGGTCACCCATTGCCTCACCGATGGCGTCGGGCTGTGCGAGGCGTTGGCCGACGCAGCATGCCGCCGCGACGACGCCATAGCCTGGCCCGCGGCGGCGTCACGGCGGCGGTGGCGGGCGTTGCGCGAGGACGCGCGCCAAACCGCGCGGGACACACCGAATGTGGGCCGGGCCCTCGTCGCGGGCGCACGCATGGTCCGGGCCGGCCGTGCAGCCGCCCCGTCGCCGGCCACCAAGCGCCCCGTTCCGCCCGCCGGACCGGACGAACGCATCACGCTGCCCATGGCAACCGTCTTCATCGACGCCGCCGAGTGGGACGCGCGCGCAACCACCCTCGGCGGAACGAGCAACGCGCTGCTTGCGGGATTGGCGGCCCACCTCGCCCAGCGAGTGGGACGGGTCGCCGCGGACGGGACGGTCAACGTGGGGATGCCGGTCAACGAGCGCGCTCCCGGCGACACCCGCGCCAACGCGGTCGTCAACGTGGATATCACGGTCGACCCGGTGCCCGCGACCGGGGACCTGCGTGAAATCCGGGCGAGGATCAAGGAGGCGCTGTCCCGCCACCAGAATGAGCCCGACGGACGCTGGGCGTTGCTTCCGCTGGTCCCCCTGATTCCCAAACGCGTCATGCGGCGACTGATTGGCGTGGTCACCGGCAGCGCGATCACCGTCGTGTCGTCCAACCTCGGATCGGTGGACCCGGCCGTCAACCGCTCGGACGGCACCGACGCCGATCTCTTCGCCATGAGGACTGTGTACCCGGGCGTGACCACCGCGACCATGTACCGCACCAACGGGGCGCTGGCGTTGTTGTCGGGCAGGGCGCACGGCCGGGTCTTCATCTCGTTCCTTGCCTACGAGCTAGGTCGCCCGAATTCGAAAGCCGATTTAAAGCAACACGTCTCGGCCGCGCTGAGCGACTTCTCGCTCACCGCCGCCATGGGCTGGCGCACCGCCTGCCCGGTGTGACACGCCCGCGTCGGCAGCCGTCCGCCAGTTCGTCGACCGGAAATGGCACCAACCGGTCGTAAAGCTCATCCCGAGTTTCGACGGCGCGGATGCCCGTTCGGCAAACGGCTCAAATGCGCGTCCGTCTCCTAATATTTTGTGCGTCGCGCGGACGACCGCTCCGGCAAACACGGCTACGGCATCGTGAGTGAGGACGCGCGAAAGTGCGATCGATCACACGGTCATGCAATTGTTGCCTGCATCCCATTCGTGCGCTACCGTCCACAGCGGCGACACAGGGGGTGCATAGGGACGCCGCAAGTGGGGGTTCCGATATCGGGAAGCCCGTCGCAAGACTTCAGCCCACGGGAATTTCGTGCTGCGCGAAAAGCCATGCGCGAGAACTCTTTCTGCCTCCCTGGCCGTGCAAGGTACTTCGGCATCGGAAGAACGAGGACTTAAGAAAATGGTCTCGCTCGGCAACATCAACGAATGGCAACCGCCACATGGTCCGGTGACCGTGTGGATGGCCGCACCCTCTGGACGTGAAGCGGCTCGAACCGCGCAACGAAGCGACTGTCCGCCGAGTTACCAGCAGGCCCAGCATCTTTGGGCCGCCCACCATGGTAGGACCCTGAGTAGGGAGCTGCCCCGGCTGATGATCGTGGCGTGGGACATTCCCGGCGCGTGTGACATTCCGGCGATGACGGCGGCGATCAACACGCATGTCCGCCGCCACGATACCTACCACAGTTGGTTCGAATTCGAGAACGGCGTCATCGTGCGTCGCGTGATCGACAACCCCGATGCCGTCGAGCTCGCTCCGGTGGAATTCGGACGAATGGCCGCCGACCAAGTGCGTACACACGTCCTGACGACGACCCCGGGAACACTCGAATGGGGCTGCTTCACATTCGGGATCATCCAGCACGCAGACTATTTCACGTTCTACGCGAGCGTCGACCATCTCCACATCGATGGCCTGTCGGCCGGGGTGATCTTCGTCGACATCCACCTGGCGTATCAGGAGCTGGCGCAGGGGCACCAGTCCGCGGCCCTGCCCGAGGTCGGCAGTTACCGGGACTACACCGCGCGACAGCGTGCGAAGACGGCGAGCTTGACCATGGCGTCTCCCGCGATCAAGGAATGGATCGCATTCGCCCACGACACCGATGGCGACTGGCCGAGTTTCCCTCTGCCCCTGGGTGATACGTGGGCCAACAGCAAAGGCGACTTGTTGACCGTGCAGCTGCTGGACGCCGCCGGCACGGAGTCTTTTGACGCCATGTGCGGTGCGGCCGGGGCGCGGTTCATCGGGGGAGTGCTGGCCTGCACCGCATTGGCCGAGCACGAATTGACGGGCAGTGCGACTTACCATGGGTTCACGGCCAGGGACACCCGGACGGCGGGCATCGACACGATGACGGTGGGTTGGTTTGCCAGCCTGGTTCCGGTCGCGGTGCCTACCGCCGGGACCACGTTCCCCGAGGCGGCCCGGGCGGCGCAGAAGTCGTTCGACGCGGCCAAGGAACTCGCCGATGTGCCAATCGAGCGGGTCTTGGAGTTGGCGGCGACAGCAGACGGACTGGAGATCAAGCCTCCAACGCGGCTGCCGATGATGTTGTCATTCCTGGATTTTCGGAAGATACCGCTCGCAGGGCTCTGGACGGAGACGAATTTCGGTACTTATGGCGACAACCTGTCCGCCGGCGGCATCAATATGTGGATCAACCGGCAGGCGGCAAGTACCACAGTGACGATCTCGTTTCCGGACAACGCGGTGGCGCGCGAATCGGTGGACCGCTACATCGCGACATTGATCGACGTATTCGCACGCGTCGCCGCCAGCGCCTCGCGCGAGCCCGATGTTGTTGCAGGCCGGGGTAACCCGGATGCGGCGGACCCTCCTGTGCCAGAGGAAGACGACGACGAGGCGGCCTAGGAATGAGCAACGTGCTGGATCTGGCCGACCAGACCCTCTTCCTCGGCGAGCGGGCCACAGCCACCACCAGTGTGGTGCAATGTATTTGGGTCTACGATCGCGCCGTCGACATCGACGGTCTGCAAGAGTTTCATGCCCATCTTGGGCGGGGGCGGTTGTGCCGCCGCATCGAGCGGTCCCCCTTGCCGTTCGGCCGGCATCGCTGGGTGGCGTCCACCGCTGAGTCGCAACTGGAGATCGTCGCGACGCCCCGGCCACGCGATGAGATCGACGCCTGGTGTGGCGAACAAGCGAACGCACGGCCCGATGCCGAGCACGGCCCCGGATGGCACCTAGCCGCGCTGCCGCTCACCGATGGCGGCGCGGCGGTGAGCTTGGTGGTCACCCATTGCCTCACCGACGGCCTCGGGCTGTGCGAGGCGTTGGCGGACGCGGCTTCAGGTCGTGACGACCCGATCGGCTGGCCGGCCGCGGTGTCGCGGCGCCGCCGGGCGGCGCTGCGTGAAGACGCACGTCAAACCGTCCGCGACGCACCGGGTATGGGCCGCGCCGTCGTGGCGGCGGCACGAATGGCCCGGCGCGGCCGGGGCGATACCGCCCCGCCACCCGAGAAGCGGCCATTCACCGGACCCGATGAACCCGTGGCTCTTCCGGCGACAACCGTCTTCGTCGACGCCGGCGAATGGGACGCCCGCGCGAACGCCCTCGGGGGCACCGGCAGCGCGCTGCTCGTCGGCCTGGCGGCTCACGTCGCCCTTCGCGTGGGGCGCGTCGCCGCCGACGGCACGGTCGCCGTCGGGATGCCGGTCAACGAGCGCGCCCCGGGCGATACCCGCGCCAACGCGGTCAGCAACGTCGACATCACGGTCGACCCCGCGCCCGCAACGACGGACCTGCGTGAGATCCGCGCGGGGATCAAGCAAGCGCTAGCGCGCCATCAGGATGTACCCGACGAACGGTGGGCATTGCTGCCGCTGGTTCCCCTGATCCCGAAACGTGTCTTCCGGCGACTGATCAGCGTGGCCACCGGCGGTGGAACTGCTGTCGTGTCGTCCAACCTCGGTGCGGTCGACCCGGCCGCCAACCGGCCGGACGGAACGGACGCCGACTACTTCGCCATGAAGTCGCTGTACCCGGGCGTGACCGCCGCGACCATGCACCGCACCAACGGAGTGTTGGCGTTGCTGTCGGGCAGGGTGCACGGACGGGTCTTCGTCTCGTTCCTTGCCTACGAGCCGGGCCGCCCCAACTCGGACGCCGAGCTACGGCAATACGTTTCGAAGGCGGTGAGCGACTTCTCACTCACCGCCACGACTGGGTGGCACACCGCCTGCCCGGTGTGAGACCACGCGTCATGATTCCGCCCGCGGCTCCGCCGCCGGCTCCGTGAGTCGGTACAGGTTGGGCTCGGCGAGCTCGTCGAGCAGTGCCGCCAGGTGATCGACGAGCTCGTCCGGCTCGAGTCGGACGTCGCCGGCGAGCCAGGCGCTGATGGTTTGCCCGACGCCACCGACCACGAAGTGCGCCGCGGCCTTGATGCGGTCGTTTGCGGGAACGCGCAGCGCGTCTCCAGCGTGCTGGCCGGACAGCATCGCGAACATTGCGCTGGATTCGGCGCGCTTGCGCACGATCACGGGATCGGCCAGCTGTGTGCTGAACAGCAGGCGACCGATGCGGGCGTCGTCGGCGATGGTGCGCACGATGTTGGTCATGCCCGCGCGGGTCTGCTCGGGCGGAGGCACCGCCGCCACCGCGGCCTGTGTGGTCGCGGCCAGTTGGGCGATCACCCAGTCGAACACGGAGGCGACGAATTCGTCCTTGTCGGCGAAACTTTCGTAGAAGTACCGCGCCGCCAGGCCGGCCTGGCGGCAGACGCCGCGGACGGTGACCGCGGAGATGCTCTGTTGCTCCGCGCCGAGTAGCTCCAGACCCGCGGACAGGAGCCGGTTGCGGCGCGTCGCCAGCCGCTGCGTGGCCTCGACGCCGCGATACGGCCGCGCGCTCGAGGTGTTCATGCGAACCATCTTGACACCAACGCAACGCCGCGACAATATCAGGAAACAGGCGTTCGCACATTAACGTGCTCCGCCGCGGGAGGTTCTGACCATGGCAATACACGAGGTTGTTCACCAACCGGCTCGACATGTCGAGCGCGGCGTCTCCGACGAGCCGCGGCCATTGCCCGCACGGCGGCGTCGCCGCCGGCGGCCGCTCGGGATCGACGAGGGGTTGATGGGCGTCGCGCTCTTGGCCGGCCCGGCGAACGTGATCATGCAGTTGGCGCGTCCCGGCGTCGGCTACGGCGTCATGGAGAGCCGCGTCGAAAGTGGCCGCGTCGACCTGCATCCGATAAAGCGTGCCCGCACCACGTTCACCTACCTGGCGGTGGCGACCAACGGCAGCGAGGCCCAGAAGGAGGCCTTCCGCCGCGCGGTGAACCGGGCTCACGCGCAGGTCTACTCCACCCCCGAAAGCCCGGTGCAGTACAACGCCTTCGACCCCGACCTGCAGCTGTGGGTGGGGGCCTGCCTGTACAAGGGCGGCGTCGACATCTACCGCATGTTCATCGGCGAGCTGGACGGGGAGGAGGCCGACCGGCACTACCGCGAAGGCATGGCGCTGGCCACCACCCTGCAGGTGCCGCCCGAGATGTGGCCGCCGGACCGGGCGGCGTTCGACCGGTACTGGCAGGAGTCGCTGGCCAAGGTCCGCATCGACGACGCCGTCCGTGAGTATCTGTATCCGATCGCCGCGTCCCGTGTTCCGGGACTTGCCCTGCCCGGACCACTGCAGCGCCTCGCCGACAGGCTTCCGTTGTTGATCACCACGGGCTTTCTGCCGCAGCGGTTCCGCGACGAGATGCGGCTGCCCTGGGACGCCACCAGGCAACGCCGCTTCGACCGGCTCATCGCGACGTTGGCCGTGGTGAACCGGTGCTTGCCGCGCTTCGTACGGCGATTCCCCTTCAACATCCTGCTGGCCGACGTGGACCGCCGGATCAGGACCGGGCGCCCGTTGGTCTAGCAGGCGGCACATTCCGCTGAGTTGATAACGGAAATCATTTTCATTAAGCTCTCCTCTGCCTGGCAACCCTTCCAGCCCGAGGAGACCCATGACGGCGCCGATCTGGATGGCCTCGCCACCGGAGGTGCACTCCGCGTTGCTCAGTAGCGGCCCCGGTCCGGCGTCGCTGCTCGCGGCGGCGGGGGCGTGGTCCGAACTGAGCACCGAATACGCCTCGGCCGCAGCGCAACTCAGCGGCGTCTTGGCCGCTGCGCAGGCGGGCTCGTGGGAGGGGCCGAGCGCGGAGTCGTATGTGGCCGCCCATGCGCCATACCTCGCGTGGCTGACGCAGGCCAGCGCGCAGAGCGCTACGGCGGCCGCTCAACACGAAACCGCCGCCGTCGCCTACACCGCGGCGCTGGCGGCCATGCCGACGCTGCCCGAACTCGCCGCCAACCATGCCGTGCACGGGGCGTTGGTGGCGACGAACTTCTTTGGCATCAACACGGTTCCGATCGCGCTCAACGAGGCGGATTACGCGCGGATGTGGGTGCAGGCGGCCGGCACCATGACCACCTACCAAGCGGTCTCCACCGCGGCGGTGGCGTCGACGCCGCAGACCGATCCCGCGCCGCTGATAGTGAAATCCGTTGCCCCGAACCACGACTCGGGTGGCGATGTCCACGACCCCACGATCGACAACCCGCTCGACGAGTTCATCGCGAACATCCTGAGGAACCTCGGCATCAACTGGGATCCGGCCGAGGGCACCGTCAACGGGTTGCCCTACGACGCGTACACCAATGCGGGAGAACCGATCTTCTGGGTGGTTCGAGCCCTGGAACTGCTCGAGGATTTCCAGCAGTTCGGCTATTACCTGGTGCACAACCCTGCGCTGGCGTTCCAGTACATCGTTCAACTCATGCTGTTCGACTGGCCGACGCACATCCTCGAGATCTTCACCAGCCAGCCGGAATTGCTGGCCCCCGCGGTGCTCCTGGCGGCCGCCCCGTTCGGCGCCGTGGGCGGCTTCGCGGGGTTGGCCGGCCTGGCCGGGATGCCGCCGCAGCCCGCGGTCGTGCCGGCGCCCGTGCCGGCGCCCGCCACACCACCGAGCCCGATGCCGGCCGTCGCGACGGCGGCGCCCACCGTCGCGCCGGCCGCGGCTCCCGCCTCGGCGCCGGCGACCGCGCCCGCTCCGACGGCGACCACCGTTACCAGCCCCGCGCCGCCCACCCCGCCACCCCCGCATGCCGCGGGTTTCGCGCCGCCTTATGTTGTCGCTCCGCCGGGCATCGGGTCCGGCGCGGGGATGGGTGCCGGGGCCAGCTCGAGCGCCAAAAGGAAAGCGCCGGAACCCGATAGCGCCGCCGCCGCCGCGGCCGGGGCGGCGCGGGGACAGACCAGGGCGCGCCGGCGTAGGCGGGCGGTCCGGCGCGACCACGGGGACGAGTTCGCGGACATGAACGTCGACGTCGATCCGGATTGGGGAACGCCGGGGGACGAGATGCCCTCGTTCGCCTCGGACCGCGGGGCCGGAAGGCTCGGGTTTGTCGGGACGGCGCACCGGGAGGCGGCCGGCGATGCGGCGGGTTTGGCCACGCTTGCCGGTGACGAGTTCGGCGGCGGCCCAAGGGTTCCCATGATCCCGGGCACCTGGGAAGCCGACGCCGGCGGCGACACGCGGTAGCGCCGAACGCCCTACTGGCTGCGAACCGGTTGGGTGGTACCCGACGTTCGGCCTTCGAGGCGCGTCTCAGACCTTCGTTCCCTTCGGGGCACTGACTTCATAGCTGCCCGTGTCGTCGGTGAAGGTGACCAGGAACTGGTGGTTGAGGTGGTCGATGGTTGCCTGGCAGGTGAAGGTGCCACCCTTGGTAACGGTGGGGTTTTGTCCGTCGTTGCAGATTACGTCGCTGACGTTCTTGGCCCCGTAACCCGCGGGGTCGGACAACACGTGCGCGACGCCGGCCTGCACGGCGGTGACGTCGAGCTGGTTGGTGACGAAGAAGCCCGGCGCCCAGAATCCCGCGATGAGCGCGGCCACGGCGCCCACCATGATCGCTGCGCCCAGGTAAAGCGGCCGACGTCTGCCGCGTGGAGCGGGGGCCGCCGGCGCCCAGAAGCCCCCACCAGCGGGTCGTTGGTGATGCGGGTAGGGAAATGGCCCGTGCTGGGTCCCTGTCGGGAACGGGTGCGGGCGGGGCAGAGGCTCGGTGGGCGGATCGTAGAAGCCGGGCGGGACCGGTGACATGCCTTGGCGCTGGGGGTATTGCCGTGGCGCCGGGGGCGGCTGTGGCTGCATCGGATACCTCTCTCCTATGGCTTATGCGGCGTAGGCCGACTTCTGCTTGAACTGTAACCGAAGCGGTAGCGGAGCGCAACGGTTATAAACGGTGCGCCTGGGAGCGACGCCCCACGGCTGTGGGCGGCGTGAGACGAGCCGGCGGCGCAATGGGTTGGTCGTCCGAGGGCGTGGGGGCTCGACCGGAATGCCTCTTGAGCTGGGCAAAATTGCGCCGTCGCACAGCCGTGGCGCTGCGAGAAGCCGCACCACCTAGATGGACCGCGGCATTTCTTCCAAGGGACTGCACGCAAAGCAGATGTAGCATCATCAGCAATGCATTGGGTCGTACCGCAGCAGCAGTGAGCCCACCGGAGCGAGGAGCGACAATTGACGTCCGGCCAACCGACGACCGCGCTGACCGTACGAATCGGGCATGCGACGCACACGCTGCACCCCGCGGCCGGCGTCGCCGTCATCGGTAGAGACGCCGGGGCCGCGGTTCAGGTGGACGACGAGAGGGTCTCGCGGTGGCACGTCCGGCTCGAACCGCACCGCGACGGCTGGCACGCCTTCGACACCAGTGGCAACGGGATGTTCGTCGACGGGATTCGCCGCAACTCGGTATCGATCACCGGCGTCACCACCATCTGTCTGGGGGCGCCTGACGGGGCGGCCGTGACCCTGATCCCGCAGCGCCCGTCGGAAGTGACGCTCGAGGAGTCGACCCAGGTGGTGCGTCCGTTCGAAGCCGGGGACGAACAGTGGTGGGACGGCCAAAGCGACCCCGGCGTCATACGCGCCGGCAGCGCGGTCGCTGAACGCCGCCAGCAGCTGGGGATCTCCCAGCGCAGCCTCGACCGCGACGGAATCATCAACGCGGGCGCCCTCATCAACTTCGAGAAGGGCCGCAGCTGGCCGCGTCGCTCGACGCTGGAGAGGCTGGAGAAGGTGCTGGAATGGCCGACGGGCCACATCACGCGCATCCGGCGCGGGGCGGTTCCGGCGCCCACCGGTGGCGCCGGCCAACCCGGGGTGCCCACGGGGGCTCGCCGCGACGAGGCCACCGAGGTATTGGCCGACTCGATTCAGGCGCCGCTGATGGCCGAGACGGTGGAACTGGCCATGCACACCCTCACCACCGCCGTCTCTGGATTGCCCGAGCCGGCCGATCCCGATTTCACTCCCAGGGCCACCAATATCCTGGCCGATCTGCGCAAGCTCGAGAGGCTGGCATCGAGCGCTGCGCGCAACGCCAAAGGCAGTCCGTCAGTCATCCTGGCGTTGAGCAGTGTGCGGCGCAGCTATAACGACTTGATGATGCGCGCGGCACGCTCGCCGGCGGCCACCCTGGGCCAGCGGCTCTACGGCGCCCGTCACCGGGCGGAACTGAGCCTCGAGGAAGCGGCCAACGGCGCGGGACTGCCGGCGTCCGTCCTCGAAGATGCCGAAGCGGAGCGCGCCATCGCCCCCGAGGCCGCCCGGGCCATTGAAAACCTCATCGCGCAGCTGTCGATCGGTTGACGCGCTGCAGCGCGGATCATCCGTGTGTCGCGCGGGGCGACGCCGCCGACTGCGTCCAGGGAGCCGGGTGTGCGGCGGCGTAGGCCTGGGCGGCCTGGCGTCGCAGATTCTTTCGCGCATTGTGGTTTTCGAGTAAGGCAAACCAGTTCCAGCCCAAGATGGAAGCCATGCTCCACCAACCGGCGAGCAGATTGTGCAATAGAGCGTCGTGCAGTGCAGCTTCGCATTGGGCGAAAGTTCCTGTGACGGTGTAGGTCTGGTTGAACATCAGGATGATCGCGCCGGTGTGTTTTCTGATCCGTACCTGGAAGAGCGGTTGGTTGCCCGTAGGGGGCGGGGGTGGGTAGCCGGCCTGCGCCACCCGGTGCGCGGGTGCGTGGACTGGCCGCGCCACCGGGGGATAGGCCTGGGGGTACCCGTAGGGCTGTCGGTAGTGGGGGTGTGGCTGAGGCATTGTTACTCCGTAATATGTTGGGGCAGAGGGTTGTTCGTGACGGTTTGAGATATGGAAGTTGCGACGGGTCGATCAGGCCTGTGAGATCGTGGCGGTGGTTTTGGAGACGATGTCGCTTGCTTGGCTGGTGGTGTCGAACCCGCACCACAGGGTGTCGATGACGACGTTGTTGACCAGGCCGATGGCGCGTTGGCAGATCGGGCCGCGGCCACTGGGCTGGGTTTGAAGGATGGCCAAGGAGGTGTCGGTGGCCTGCAGCTCGCCGAGGTCCCAGGTGGTGGGGGTGTGACCGGGCGGGGTGATGGTGATGGAGCGGTTGGCGCAGCCGGACCAGCGTGCCTTGGACTTGCTGAAGAACTGCTGGGCCGAATCGGCGTCACGGAAGCCGACCAGGACCTGCATCAGCGCATGCTCGCGTGCAGCAGGTGTGGCGTCATCGAGTATCTGCCCTTGCAGCGCCGTCCAGTTGGTGCCTTGGTAGGCGGTGGCTTCGGCGGGTGAGTAGGTGTCCACGCAGCCGGGGTTGGTGACCAGCTCCTCGTCGTGCCACATCCGCGTCACCGGCTTACGTACGGCCATGCCGGTGGTGTGGGCGATCGTATTGACGTCGTCTTCCTTCAGCAGCAGATCGGCGAGGTGCTGGGGCAGGATCGCGGGCGGTTGCCAGCGGCCCAGGTCCGGGGCGGCCGCGGAGTGCCCGGTGCTGGTGGCGGTGCATCCGCTCAGCAACAGAGTCAAGGCGACCGCGGCGAGGATTACCCAGCGCACCACGGGAACGAAGCGGGGTCGGCGTCCGGGGGTGTCCTGATCGGGGGCGCCGCTTTTCGGTCCAGCTTGGTGTCGCAGCGAAACAGCGCTCATGTCGGGGTCCTCCTGCCAGCTCGTCCGGGTATGACGCAGACGCTAGCAATAAAAACGCAGCGGTGCAACGGTTAGAAACGTTGCGCAGCGCCGAGCGCTATGTTTCAATTTGAAGCATGCAGCGCGACCTTGCCGCGTCGGGCGGTCCCCATCACCACGGCGGGCCGGTCCTCACGGCCCGGCCACGCCGTTCCGATCCCGCTACCCCAGCAGTTCCTCATCCCGAAGGACACTCGATGCCCCACCACCCGCACCCGCCTACGGCCAATACCACGCACCCTGCGCCGGGAAGCGCCCCGCCGGTATCGCGCGGCGCCTACGGACCTGCCCGGACGGCGCCAGTCGCACCCGGGCCCCGAGAGGAGGTCACTACCGTCTTGCCCCGCCGGCCGTTCGCGTACGCGGGCCCGCCCGGCGCGCCCCCCGCGCCGCCCGGGGTGCCCACCTGGGGGCCGCGCCCCGGCTACCGACCCTCGCTCGCCCCGGAGCGCCGTCGGCGCCAGCCCACCTGGGCCCGGATCGCCATCGGGGCCGCGGTCGTGGTCGCCGTGGTGGGTGCCGGCCTGATGATCAACGTCGCCAGCAGCCCCGATGACAGTTCGACGGTGATGCCCGCGCCGGCCCCATCCGCGGCGCCGGTCGACCCGGGTCCAGCGCCGCAGGCGCCAGCGGTGCCGTTGTCGGCGCTGCCCGGGCTGATGTTGGATGTGGCGACCATCAACACCATCGAGGGCACAACCGACATCGGGCCTCCACCGGGCGACAACGGCAAGGACGACTACGCCTACAGCGGGGTGAGCACCGACCGCCCCGAGTGCAGCGAGGTCCACACCCCCGCGCTGGATTCAGAGCTCGACAATAGCGGCTGGATCGGGGTGCGAACGCAGTCCCTGCAGGACCGCGACGGCGCTCGGCACCGCAATCACAGCGCCGCGATCTACTTCGCCACGGCCAAGGCGGCCAACGACTTCGCGGCCAAACAAGCCCAGGCCTGGCCCAAATGCAACGGCGCCACCTTGCACCTCACGGAACGGGGCCACCCAAGCAGCATTTGGACAGCGGGCACCGCCGCCAACCATGACGGCATGCTCAGCATCACCAACACCCAGGAAGGCGGCGGAGGGTGGCAGTGCCAACGCGCCCTGACCGCGCGCAACAACATCGTGATCGACGTGCGCAGCTGCGGTGAGAACCGCACCGATCAAGCGATCACCATCGCCACCAGGATGGCCGAGCGCGTCACCACCCGCTGAACATTTCCGCGACAGTGAGAAAGGAGGGGGCGATGAGCTGGATACGTTTGGCGCCCAACGTCGCATCGTGGACGTCTCCGCCACCTACTTCCGTGACACGGCGCCCGCTCCGGCTAAGAACGCGAGTGATGTCGCCAGGGCAATGGTGAGCAAAATCAGTGAACGGATCTGATGCGCTGGTGGCAGCAACTACCATTCTGCTGGTCTGGTCGGGATCGCCACAGGTGGCCGGCAGCGGGCGCCGAAATGAGGGGATAGGGGATGGGGGATGGGCACGCGCCGCGCGACCGCTCCCGACGGATCGGCCCGTGAGCTGGTGGCCGCGTTGGTGAGCCCGCCGGGTGCCCGGCAAGTGGATCCCGCCGACGCCGCGATCGACTATCCGGACGGGACGGCCCAGTTGGACGCTGCCGGAGCCGAATGGCACCGAATCCGCGAGGTGGATAACCGAATTGGTGCGCGGCCACGCGTGGCATCGTCTGCCCGGTTGCTGATCGCCACGGCGGCCGCGGTGATCGCCCTGGGCACCGGCTGCTCGACGGTGGTCACCGGCAGCGCCGTCAAGTCCGGCGGCCCGGCGCCCGCGGCGGCCAACGTGGCGCTGCTCGACCCCGGTAACTACCCCCGTCGACCGCGGCCACCGCTGGGCACCGTCGCCGACGACGCAGCCGGTCGCCGCGTCGAAGCCCAGCGGATGGCAGACATGGTGGCGGGCCCCTGGCAGGTGGACGGGACGCTGATCAGTCCACTGAGCGCCGAAATCGCGCCCACCACCGCGCTTCCCGAGCCGGGGCGGCTCTCGGCCCTGGTGCGTGGTGATTCGATCGCCGCGATCGCTGCCGCGCATCGCTTCGTGGCCGGCTTCGTCAGCGGGCGCGTCACGCCACCGCCTCCACGCGGCCAACCGCCCACTGACAAACCCAAGATCCTGGACAACGGGGTGTTCCGCTTCCCCAGCCCGCAGGACGCCACCGACGCCGCCGCGGCCATGGCCGCTGCGGACATGGCCACCGTCCGGCCGGGCAACATCCCGGCCACCCGGCTGTCAATCCCGCGCTACCCCAACACAGTTGCCAACGTGGCGCCCCTGTCCGGAGGGTTTGAAGCCGAAGCGTTCACCGCTCACGGCACGTACGTGTTCTTCCAGTTCGCCGGCTCCAAAGAGAGCGCCGGCGCGGTCGCGGACATGGTTGCCAAGACCCTGGACCTGCAAGGCCCGCTGGCCGACCACTTCCAAGCCACACCGGTAGACCAGCTGGCCGCCCTGCCCGCCGACCCAACTGGACTGCTGGCCCGCACCGTGCCGGCCACCGACCCCGGCGTCAACCAGGCCGCGGTCTATGCACCGCACGGCGCGCTGCATTTCCGCTCTGATCCCGTGGCGACGCAAGCGATGTACAGCGACGCGGGCATCGGCCACGTCGCCGCCGCCCGCACCACCGTCTACGAGGCAGTCGATCCCACCGGCGCCCAGCGGGCGGCCGACGGGCTCGCCCGGATGGACGTGCCCTTCCTGGGCTACCACTCCGCCCCCGGCATCAATGGGCTGCCATCGGCGCGTTGCTTTGACCGCGGCCTCGACAGCACGGAGCTGGGCGCCGTGCGCTTTTTGTGCATCGCCACCGCCGACCGCTACGCGTTCAAAGCCACTGCCGCTCAAGAGGTCGAGGCCCACCAGATCATCGCCGCCGAATATCTGATGTTGACAGCGCCATGACGCGCCGCGTCCGCCTGTGGGCCCTCGCCGCCGCGGTCGCGGCGGTGACGTTGGCTTGCAGTACGACCATCCCGGGGACCGCTGTCAAAGCCCCCGGGGCGGACAGTTCCGACGGCGTCGACCTCGCCCTGCTTGATGCCGGGAACTTTCCCACCACCCCGCGCCCACCGCTGGGCGTCGCCGGCGACGCGCTGCGCGGCGGGTGGGCCGAGGGGCGCCGCCTGGCCGGCGCCGTGGTGGGCCCCTGGGAGGTTGATGCCGACCTGATCGACTATGCGCAAATCGATTCCGGCGTGGTCAAAGATACCGACGCGGTCAGCGCCCTGCTGGGCAGCCCGATGGGCGAGGGGCTCAACGGCCACAACCTGATGGCTGGATTTTCCGGCTCCCGCCACACCGAAAAAGGCGCCTACAAAGGGCTGCTCAACATCGTGCTGGAACTGGGCAGCCCGGCCGATGCGACGGCCGCGGTCGCCGACATGGTCGCCAAAGGCGCCGCCTTGACCATGCCCTTCGAGGCTAAACCGATTCCCACGCAACCGTTTTCGATCCCACGTCATCCGGCGACGGCCGCGCTGACCTACCAGTGGACCGCGCAATACCCAGAACCCGGCGGTCCACGGTTTTCGGTGACCGCCCTGACCGCCCACGGCCAGTATGTGCTGGCACAAACGGCGACGTCGGCCGACAGGGCTGATGCCGCGGCTCAATTGATCGCCACCGCACTGGATTTGCAGCAGCCCTCTATCGACAGCTTCAGGCCCACCCCGCCGGATCAGATAGCCCACCTGCCGTTGGATCCCGACGGCCTGATGTCACGCACCGTGGCGCCCCGACAAGAAAACGAGTCGATCAACGACGGCATCTATGACGCGCACGGAGCGCTGCTCCTGGAGACCGGCGACCCGGTTCACCTGCAGGCCTTGTTCAAATCCGCCAATGTGCAGCAGGTCGCGTACGTCCTGGAAACCAGGGTCTATCAAACCCCCGACGCCGGGGCGGCGTCGCGCATCGTCGCCGATATGACCGGGCCCCATCAGGTGGGCGGAATCAGCGGCATGCCCAAGGCGAAGTGCTTCAACGAAACGTTGGGCTACTGGTGCGTGGCCCGCGCGGATCGCTACGCCTACGAGATGCAAAGCGAGCAAGAGAACGCGCTGCATCAGATGATGGCCGCCCAATATCGCATGCTGACCGGGAAATGAGCCCCTAATGCCTCTTGCTGTCGGAACCATCATCGCCGGATACCGCATCGAAGGCGTGCTGGGCTCCGGCGGCATGGGTACGGTGTATCTGGCCCGTCACCCCACGCTGCCCCGCAATGACGCGCTGAAGATCCTGTCCGCCGAGCTGTCGGTGGACCGCCAATTCAGAGTCCGGTTCACCCGCGAAGCTGACCTGGCCGCCACGCTGAACCACCCCAACATCGTGCGGGTGTACAACCGCGGCGAAACCGATGACGGCCAGCTGTGGATCGCCATGGAGTACGTCGAAGGCACCGCCGCCAACGATTTGGACCGCGCGAATCTCACTCCGGCCCGCATCGTGCGCATCATCACCGACGTCGCCGCCGCGCTCGACTACGCCCACTCGCGGCGGGTGTTGCACCGGGACATCAAGCCGGGCAACTTCTTGGTCTTCGCGCCAGGCACCGACCACGAACGGGTGTTGTTGGCCGACTTCGGCATTGCCCGCGCCCTCGATGACGCCACAAGCTTGACCGCGACGGGCTCCATGGTCGGCACCGCTGCCTACGCCGCCCCGGAGACCATCGAGGGCCGCCCGGCCGACCACCGCAGTGACATCTACTCGTTGGGTTGCGCTCTATTTCGGCTGCTGACCAGCCGCACGCCCTACGAGGACAACTCCTTGTCGGCGATGTTGGCCGGACACCTGATGCGGCCCGTCCCGCGCCCCACCGACATCAATCCCACCCTGGCGCCCGCGATCGACAACGTGATCGCCCGCGCCCTGGCCAAAGATCCCGACCAGCGCTTCCAGACCGCGGGCGCGCTGGCCGCCGCCACCGCCGCCGCGCTGACCAACGGTCCCGCGCCGGCGCCGCCCACCGGCCCCAGCGGGCTACCGGCAAGCAACCCGAGCAATCCCACCGTTACCTATCCACCGACCTTGCCGCCCACCCCGGCGGCCTTCGGCCCGGTGTGGGACCCGAACCATGCTGCGCGCCAGCACTTCGCAAGCGCTCCCCCCTCGCCACCCCAGGCCGGGGCACCCGGTTCCGTATGGAAAGCTGAGCGCCGCAAACGCGCTCGCCTCATCGTGACCGCGACAGCCCTCGTTGCGGTGCTGGTCGCGGCAATTGTGTTGGGAATTCACCTGTTCGGCCGCACCAGCGGGAGCCCGGGTCCTTACCAACCACAAACCCTCAACACGAAGTTCGGCACCATCAAACTGCAGCACCGGCCGGTGGCTATCGCCGCACTGGGCCCCGGCGATCCCGACGCGGTCCTCTCGCTGGGCGCCCAACCCGTCCTGATGAACGCCGCCAACGCGACAGTGCCGAGCTGGTTACAGCCGTTAATCCATTCATCCCCACCGGTGTTCGCCGCGGCCGACACCGGCGCCATCACCGCCGCGAAACCCGACCTCATCATCGACACCGGCGATATCGACCAGCCCACCTATAACTCCTTGGCGGCCATCGCACCCACCCTCACCCAACCCGCCGACAACCCCCGAGACTGGACCTGGCAGACGCAACTGAATTGGATCGCCACCGCCCTCGGTCGCACCGAGGCCGCCAAAGACCTAATCGACAAGGCGCAATCCGAGCAGAACACGATCCGTTCCGAGCATGGAGCCTTTTCCGGCAAATCCATCGTCGTGGTCAATTACACCGGCACCGGCACCGGCACCGGCACCGGCACCGGCACGACCGCCGCCGCGACCCCGTCGCCGCCGAGCGGCTACCTGGAAGGCATCGGCTTCACCTACAACACGCACTACAAGCGCAGCCCGGGTGGCCCCCCGCAAGTCCCGTTCGACATCAACGACGTCGACTATGCCGCTCAACGCAGCGACGTCATGCTCTTGCTGCGCACCGACCCCGCTGCCGGCGGCGGTGGCTATGCCGGCCTGCCCGCAAAGTACGGCAGTTTCGGCGGCACCCTCGTCATCGTGGACGACCCCGCCACCATCGCCGCGCTGAACGCCGGCGGCCCCGCGGCCACCAGCTATCTCAACACCGCGCTGGTCACCAAGCTCAGCAACCAAATCCGCTGAAGCGGCACGTCGCCCGTCGCCGGCCGCCGGTAATGTCGACTTTGTGCGTAGCGAAGGCGATACCTGGGACATCACAACAAGTGTCGGTTCGACGGCGTTATTCGTGGCGACCGCCCGAGCGCTGGAGGCGCAGAAACCAGACCCCCTGGTCGTGGACCCATACGCGGAGGTGTTCTGCCGGGCTGTGGGCGGGTGGGCGGCCGACGTCCTGGACGGCAAGCTGCCCGACCACCAACTGAAGACCCCGGACTGGGGCGAGCACTTCGTCAACTTCCAGGGTGCCCGCACCAAATACTTCGACGCCTACTTCCGCCGGGCCGCGGACGCGGGTGTTCGCCAGGTGGTCATCCTGGCGGCGGGGCTGGACTCCCGCGCCTACCGCCTGGACTGGCCGTCCGGGACCACCATCTTCGAACTGGACCAGCCGCAGGTCCTCGATTTCAAGCGTCAGGTGCTCGCCGAACACGGCGCCGAACCGAAGACCCAGCGCCGGGAGATCGCGGTGGACCTGCGGGACGACTGGCCGCAGGCGCTGCGCGACAGCGGCTTTGACGCCACCAAGCCGTCGGCCTGGATAGCCGAAGGCCTGCTCATCTACCTGCCCGCCGCCGCGCAGGAGCAGCTGTTCACCGGCATCGACGGCCTGGCCGCCCCGGGCAGCCACGTTGCCGTCGAGGACGGCGCCCCGCTCGACCAGGACGACTTCGAGGCGAAACGCGAGGAGGAGCGGGCCGCGATGGCCGCCGGCGCGGAGCGGCCCTTCTATCAGCTGCTGTACAACGAGCGGATCGCGCCCGCCACCGAATGGTTCGGCGAGCGGGGCTGGAACGCGGTCGGCACCCCGCTGGCCGACTACCTTCGGGAAAACGGCCGGCAGGTGCCCGAGGCTGACGCCGAAGCCGGGTCGATGGTGGCGCGAAACACCCTGGTGAGCGCCGTCAAAGGCTGAACGCCGGGAGTCCGGAGTCGCCGGGCTTTCCATGACTTTTCCATGAGTTGAGCGCGCGCCGGAACTTTTGCGCGCCGCCCCCCGACTACTACCGGGCTCATCCGTGCGTCGCCCAACAGCCCGGACGACGTCGCTCTCAGCCCGGCGAGGAGTCCCGGCATGGCGCTACGTGCATTGATCGATAGCTCGGCTGGTAGCCGAGGATGACCGCGCCGGTCTGGATGGCTTTCCCCCCGGAGGTCCATTCTGCTCAGCTGAGCAGCGGTCCCGGCCCGGCGGGCCTGCTGGCCGCCTCGGCGGCGTGGAGTTCGCTGAGCACGACCTACGCGTCGGCGGCGGACGAGCTGTCCGCGACCCTGGCCGCGACGCAGGCCGGGGCGTGGGAGGGGCCCACCGCCGAGCAGTACGCGGCCGCCCACGCGCCCTACCTGGCCTGGCTGATGCGGGCCAGCACCGACAGCGCGGCGGCCGCCGCCAGGCATGAGACCGCGGCCACGGCCTACACGGCGGCGCTGGCTGCCATGCCGACGCTGCCCGAGCTGGCCGCCAACCACACGATTCACGGCGCCTTGGTGGCGACGAACTTCTTCGGCGTCAACACGATTCCGATCGCGGTCAACGAGGCGGACTACGCGCGGATGTGGGTCCAGGCGGCCACCACGATGTCCACGTACCAGGCGGTCTCGACCGCTGCGGTGGCATCGACACCGCAGACCGACCCCGCGCCACAAATCGTGCAGGCCACCGACAGCGGCCAAGACAGTGACGACGACGGAATCGTCGACAACGACGGCGGTAACCCGTACCAGCTGAGCTGGTGGATCAACCGATTCACCGAGATTTTCCAGACTATAGCCAGAGATTTAGCGGAGTTTCCCACGGACCCGGCCGACGCAATAGAGGATTTGCTACAAGACATTTTCGGGCCTGCCGGACTCATCGCTGACGAGTTCACCCACGTGGGCGAGGCCCTTCAGGCGTTCCCGCAACTTGCTGCCGTTCCGTTCATCATGCCGGCCGGATTTGCGGGGGGCGTAGCGGGCTTAAGTCTGATGGCCGGAATCCAGCCGGCCCCAGCTCCCGTCGCCGCGCCGGCACCGGTGGCGTTGGCCCCGGCACCCAATGCGCCCGTCGTCAGCGGCGCTCCGGTCGTCGCGAGCGCTGCCCCGGCTACGGCGCCAGCGCCGTCTTCGGCCCCGACGTCGGCCCCGTCACCCGCGTCGGCCTCGGCGCCGGCAACCGCAGCCCCACCGCCGCCGTCCGCCGGTGTCGGTGGCGCCGCCTTTCCGTACATCGTCGGCGGTCCGACCGTGGGCTCCGGCACGGGCACGAGCGCCCGCGCGCGACGCAAGGCACCGGAGCCCGATTCGGCCGCCGCCGCGGCGGCGGCGGCGTCGTCGGCACGGGAAGCGCAGCGGGCCCGCCGGCGCCGGCGGGCGCCGATGAAAGATCGCTACCGCGGCTACGAGTTCGTGGACCTGGATCCGGATACCGACTCAGCGGGCGATCCGCTCGACGACGCGGGGTGGTCGGTCGCATCGGATCGCGGCGCCGGGCCGCTGGGTTTCGCCGGAACGGCGCGCAAGGGCGGCGCCGACGCGGCGGGCCTGGCGACGCTGGCCGGCGACGAGTTCGGCGGCGGCCCGACGCTGCCCATGTTGCCGGGCTCCTGGGAGCCGGACTAGCGGAGCCCGGATCGGCTTGCTCGGGACCGGAACTTTTCACCTACGGCGTACGACTATTGGCTTGTCCGGCGACCGGCGCGGCGGGGGACCTTCGGATTGATAATGAAAATGATTTTCGATAAGCTCGGCCGCTTAGAAGGCGCTGACAACGGCCTGCCAACCTGCTGCGGCTGCAGATAGACCGAAAATGCGGCTGATTTCGCTGGTTAGCATCCTCATTAGCGGTATTGAACTGGGAGTGGTGTGGTGAGTCGGACGGGCACGCGCGCCTCGACACTTAGCTTATGCAATGCTAACTTCAGGCGGGTCAAGTTAGGGGAGGCTACACAAATGGAAAGACGTGGCCGTGGAACTCGGTGACATCGGCGTGCTCGCCGCTCAACCCGTCAATTCCCGAGCGGACGTCAGGGTTGACGGCGACGTCGTCAGCCGCTTCGCCACCTGCTGCCGCGCGCTCGGCATCTCCGTGTACCAACGCCAGCGCCCGGCCGACCTCACCGCCGCGCGGTCCGGCTTCACCGCGCTGACCCGCATCGCCCACGACCAGTGCGACGCCTGGACCGGGCTGGCGGCCGCCGGTGACGTGTCCCTCCGGGTTCTGGAGGCGGTGTCGCAGACCGCGACCACGGCGGGCACGTTGCAGCGCAAGGTGGACCTGACGCCCGGGGCGCTCGGGTTCCGCTACGACACCGGGCTGTATCTGCAGTTCCGTGCCGCCACCCCCGACGACTTCCACCTTGCCTACGCGGCGGCCCTGGCCACGGCCGGCCGGTTCGCCGAGGCCGACCAGATCGTCACCGGCCTGACCGCGCGCCGCCCCAATTGGCGCGAAGCCCGATGGGTCGACGTCGTCATCAACTACCGCGCCGAGCGGTGGTCGGACGTCGTCAAGTTGTTGACGCCGGTCGTCAACGACGCCGAGCTCGACGAGGCCTTCTCCCACGCGGCCAAGATCGCGCTGGGCACCGCGCTGGCGCGGCTGGGCATGTTCGCCCCGGCGCTGTCGTACCTCGAGGAGCCCGACGGTCCCGTCGTGGTCGCGGCGGTCGACGGGGCGCTCGCCAAGGCGCTCGTGCTGCGCGCGCACGTCGACGAGGATTCGGCGAGTGAAGTGCTGCAGGACCTCTACGCGGCCCATCCGGAAAACGACCAGATCGAACAGGCCCTGTCCGACACCAGCTTTGGGATCGTGACCACCACCGCGGCCCGGATCGAGGCGCGCACCGACCCCTGGGATCCGGACACCGAGCCAAGCGCGGAGGACTTCGTCGACCCGGCGGCCCACGAGCGCAAGTCCGTGCTGCTGCACGAGGCCGAACTCCAGCTCGCCGAATTCATCGGTCTGGACGAGGTCAAGAACCAGGTGTCCCGGCTGAAGAGCTCGGTCGCCATGGAGCTCGTGCGCAAGCAGCGTGGGCTGGCCGTCGCGCAGCGCGCCCACCACCTCGTCTTCGCCGGGCCGCCCGGCACCGGTAAGACCACCATCGCCCGTGTGGTCGCCAAGATCTACTGCGGCCTTGGGCTTTTGAAGCGGGAGAACATCCGAGAGGTACACCGTGCCGACCTGATCGGTCAGCACATCGGTGAGACCGAGGCCAAGACCAACGCGATCATCGACAGCGCGCTGGACGGGGTGCTCTTCCTCGACGAGGCCTACGCCCTGGTGGCCACGGGCGCCAAGAACGACTTCGGGCTGGTCGCCATCGATACCCTGCTGGCGCGGATGGAGAACGATCGCGACCGGCTGGTGGTCATCATCGCCGGATACCGGGCCGACCTCGACAAGTTCCTGGACACCAACGAGGGCTTGCGTTCCCGGTTCACCCGCAACATCGACTTCCCTTCCTACGCACCGTCGGAGCTCGTCGAGATCGCGACCAAGATGGCCGAACAGCGCGACAGCGTCTTCGAACAGGCCGCGCTCGACCACATGGAGGCGTTGTTCACCAGGCTGGCCACCGAGTCGACGCCGGACGCCAACGGAATCTCGCGGCGCAACTTGGACATCGCCGGTAACGGTCGATTCGTCCGCAACATCGTCGAACGCTCCGAGGAAGAACGAGAATTCCGGCTCGACCATTCGGATCACGCCGGGACCGGGGAATTCAGTGACGAGGAGCTGATGACGATAACCGACCAAGACGTCGAGAACTCGGTGGAGCCGTTGTTGCGTGGCCTCGGGCTGTCGGTGCCGGCATGACGAATCCTGAAGCCGACGACCGGCGTTCATTCGCCTCGCGGACCCCGGTCAACGACAATCCCGACCAGGTCGAGTACCGCCGCGGTTTCGTCACCCGCCACCAGGTCACCGGCTGGCGCTTCGTGATGCGGCGCATCGCTTCCGGCATCGCCTTGCACGACACCAGGATGCTCGTCGACCCGCTGCGCACCCAGTCGCGCGCGGTGCTGATGGGCGTGGTCCTGCTCGCCACCGGCTTGGCGGGCTGCTTCGTGTTCTCGCTCATTCGGCCCAATGGGACCGCGGGGACCAACGCGGTGCTCGCCGATCGATCGACCGCCGCCCTATACGTACGGGTGGGCGACCAGCTGCACCCGGTGCTCAACCTGACGTCGGCCCGCCTGATCGTCGGGAAGCCGGTGAATCCCGCGACGGTGAAAAGCACTGAGCTGGACCGCTTTCCGCGTGGCAACCTGATCGGCATTCCCGGCGCGCCAGAACGCATGGTGCAAAACACCACTCGCGACGCCAACTGGACCGTGTGCGACGGCATCGGCGGCACGTCGCGCGCCGTGCACAGCACGGGTGTCACGGTGATCGCGGGCCGCCCCGACAGCGGCGGCGCGCGGGCGGCCAAAATCGATGCCAAACAGGCGATCCTGGTCGATAGCGGCAACAGCACCTGGCTGCTCTGGGACGGCAGGCGCAGCCAGATCAACCTGGCCGACCACGCGGTCACCAACGCACTTGGCTTGGGCCTGAACAACTCCGACGTGCCCGCGCCGCGGCCCATCGCGCTGGGGCTGTTCAACGCGATCCCCGAAGCGCCGCCACTTGCGGCGCCGGGCATCCCGAACGCCGGTTCGCCGGCCGGCTTCAGCGTGCCGGCGCCGATCGGGGCGGTCGTGGTTTCCTATGCGCTGGACCAGAATTCGTCGGGCGCGGCGCGCTACTACGCGGTGTTGCCGGACGGCCTGCAGCCCATCTCCCCGGTGCTCGCGGCGATCCTGCGCAACACCAACTCCTACGGCCTGGACCAACCGCCGCGGCTGGGTGCCGACGCGGTCGCCAAGCTGCCGGTGTCCCGGATGCTGGACACCTCGCGCTACCCCGACCAGCAGGTCACCCTGGTCGACGCGGCCAAGGACCCCGTCACCTGCGCCTACTGGAGTAAGCCTGCCGGCGCCGCCACCAGCTCGCTGAGCCTGTTGTCCGGCTCCGCGCTGCCGGTGCCCGAATCGATCCGCACCGTCGACCTGGTCGGCGCCTCCCCGGCAACCGCCACCCGCGTCGCCCTGGCGCCGGGCACCGGCTACTTCGCCCAGACCGTCACCGGCGGCGCAGGCGCGCCCGGCACCGGGTCGCTGTTCTGGGTGTCCGACACCGGGGTTCGCTACGGCATCGACAACGAGGCGGAGAACTCGGCCGCCGGGCGTGGCAAAACGGTTGAGGCCCTTGGCCTGACGGAGCCGGCGGTGCCCGTCCCATGGTCGGTGCTGGCACTGTTCGCCAGCGGCCCGGCGCTGTCGCGCGCCGACGCGCTGCTGGCGCACGACGGGCTGGCACCCGACAACAAGCCCGGCCGCGTGGCATCAGCAGAGGGAGCGCCCCGATGAGCCGACTCATCTTCGAAGCCCGCCGCCGGCTGGCGCCCCCGGTTACCCGCAAGGGCACCATCAACATCGAGGCGCCCCCCGAGCTGCCGCGGGTGATCCCGCCGTCGTTCCTGCGCCGGGCGATGCCCTATGTGCTGGTGATCCTGATCGTGGGCATGGTCGTCGCCCTGTTCGCCACCGGGATGCGGCTGATCTCCCCGCAGACGCTGTTCTTCCCGTTCGTGCTGCTGCTCGCGGCCACCGCGATGTACCGCGGCAACGACAACAAGACGCGCACCGAGGAGGTCGACGCCGAACGCGCCGACTACCTGCGCTACCTGTCGGTGGTCCGCGACAACATCCGCACCCAGGCCGCCCAGCAGCGGGCGGCGGCCGAGTGGTCGCACCCCGAACCGACCGCCCTGGCGAGCGTGCCCGGATCGCGCCGGCAGTGGGAGCGTGACCCGCACGACCCGGACTTCCTGGTGCTGCGGGCCGGCCGCCACCACGTACCGCTGAGCACCGCGCTGCGGGTGAACGACACCGCGGACGAAATCGACCTGGAGCCGGTGTCGCACAGCGCATTACGCAGCCTGCTCGACACCCACCGCATCGTGCGGGACGTGCCGACCGGAATCGACCTGACGAAGGTCTCGCGGATCACGGTGCTGGGTGAGGCGGAAGACGCGCGGGCGGCGATGCGCGCCTGGATCGCCCAGGCCGTGACGTGGCACGACCCGACGGTGCTGGGGGTGGCGCTGGTCACCCGCGACCTGGAGAGCCCGGACTGGTCCTGGCTGAAATGGCTTCCGCACACCGATGTTCCGGGAGAGCTCGACGGCGTCGGCCCGGCCCGTTTCCTGACGACCAACCCCGACGAGCTCGTCCTGCTGCTGGGCCCCGCGTTCGTCGACCGCCCGGCGTTCACCGGGGAGCCCGCCGACGCGCTGCGGCATCTGGTCATCGTGGTGGACGACCCCGACTTCGACCTGAACACCTCGACGTTGGCGCTGGGCCGGGCGGGCGTCACCGTCGTGCACCGCTCCGCGACACCGCCGCACCGCGAGCAGTATTCGGATCCGGAGAAGCCGATCCTGCGTGTCGGCGGGGGCAGCCCGGCGGGCGCCATCGAGCGCTGGCAGACCGGCGGCTGGCAGCCCTATATCGACGACGCCGACCTGCTCGGCGCCGACGAGGCCGCCCATCTGGCGCGCCAACTGTCGCGCTGGGACTCCAACCCGACCCACACCGGGTTGCGCTCGGCGGCCACCCGCGGTGCGACCTTCACCACGCTGCTGGGCATCCCGGACGCCTCGCGGCTGGACGTGCCCACACTTTGGGCGCCGCGCCAACGCGAAGACGAGTTGCGCGTACCCATCGGCGTCACCGCGACGGGCGAGCCGCTGTTCTTCGACCTGAAGGACGAAGCCGAGGGCGGGATGGGCCCGCACGGCCTGATGATCGGTATGACGGGCTCCGGAAAGTCCCAGACCCTGATGTCGATCCTGTTGTCGCTGTTGACAACTCACTCGGCGGACCGGCTGATCGTGATCTACGCCGACTTCAAGGGCGAAGCCGGTGCCGACAGTTTCCGCCATTTCCCGCAGGTCGTCGCGGTGATCTCCAACATGGCCGAGAAGAAGTCGCTGGCCGACCGGTTCGCCGACACCTTGCGCGGGGAGGTCGCCCGCCGCGAAACGCTGCTGCGTGAGGCCGGACGCCGCGTGCAGGGCAGCGCGTTCAACTCGGTGGTGGAGTACGAGGACGCGCAAAATTCGGGTGCGCCGGGCGCCGAAGATCTTCCGCCGATCCCGACGCTGTTCGTGGTCGCCGACGAGTTCACCCTGATGCTGGCCGATCACCCGGAATACGCGGAGTTGTTCGATTACGTGGCGCGCAAGGGCCGCTCGTTCCGCATCCACATCCTGTTCGCGTCGCAGACGCTGGACGTGGGCAAGATCAAGGACATCGACAAGAACACCTCCTACCGCATCGGGTTGAAGGTGGCCAGCCCCAGTGTTTCCCGCCAGATCATCGGCGTGGAGGACGCGTACCACATCGAATCGGGCAAGGAGCACAAGGGCGTGGGCTTCCTGGTGCCCGCCCCGGGCGCGACCCCGATCAAGTTCCGCAGCACCTACGTCGACGGCATCTACGATCCGCCGCAGAAGGCCAAAGCCTTTGTGGTGCACGCAACCCCGGAGCCCAAGCTGTTCACGGCCGGGCGAGTCGAGCCGGATCAGGACACGGTGATCTCGGCGGCCGACGACGAGGAATTCACCGGACCGCCGCGCAAGCTGATCGCCACCATCGGCGACCAGTTGGCGCGCTACGGCCCGCGTGCACCACAGCTGTGGCTGCCGCCGCTGGATGAGCCGATCCCGCTGACCGCCGTGCTGGCGCGCGCCGGGGTGCCACAGCGCCAGTGGCAGTGGCCGCTCGGTGAGATCGACAAACCCTTCGAGATGCGCCGCGACCCGCTGATGTTCGACGCCACCTCGTCGGCGGCAAACATGGTGATCCACGGCGGCCCGAAGTCCGGGAAATCGACTGCGCTGCAGACGTTCATCCTGTCGGCGGCCAGCCTGCACTCGCCACGCGACGTCACGTTCTACTGCCTGGACTACGGCGGCGGCAAGCTGCGGGCGCTGGAAGACCTGGCGCACGTCGGCAGCGTGGCCTCCGCACTGGAACCCGAACGCATCCGGCGCACCTTCGGGGAGCTGGAGCAGTTGCTGCTGTCGCGGCAGCGGCGCGAGGTGTTCCGCGACCGGCACGGCGCCGCCCCCGACGACGGGTACGGCGAGGTGTTCCTGGTCATCGACAACCTGTACGCGTTCGGCCGGGACAACACCGACCAGTTCAACACCCGTAATCCCTTGCTGGCCAAGGTAAGCGAGTTGGTCAACATCGGGCTCGCCTACGGTATCCACGTCGTGATCACCACCCCGAGCTGGCTCGAGGTGCCGCTGGCGATGCGTGACGGCCTCGGACTGCGCCTCGAGCTCAAGCTGCACGATCCGCGGGACAGCAACGTCCGGCTCGTCGGCGCGCTGCGGCGCCCCGCGGAATCCGTGCCGCACGACCAGCCGGGCCGCGGCTTGACGATGGCCGCCGAGCACTTCCTGTTCGCCGCGCCGGAGCTGGACCAGATTGCCGCGCTCAACGCCCGTCACCCGGGCGTGGCCGCGCCGCCGGTGCGTCTGTTGCCGACCAACCTCGCCCCCGAGGCGGTCGGTGCGCTCTACCGCGGCCCGGAGCAGGTGGTCATCGGCCAGCGCGAGGACGATCTCGCACCCGTCGTCGTCAACTTCGCCGACGAGCCGCTGCTGATGGTGTTCGGCGACAGCAAGTCGGGCAAGACCACGTTGCTGCGCAACATCATTCGCACCATCCGCGAGAACTCCACGGCCGACCAGGTCGCGTTCACCGTGCTGGACCGGCGGCTGCACCTGGTCGACGAGCCGTTGTTCGCCGACAACGAGTACACCGCCAACATCGACCGGATCATCCCGGCGATGCTGGGGTTGGCCAACATCATCGAGTCGCGGCGCCCTCCGGCGGGGTTGTCGCCCGGTGAGCTGGCCCGCTGGACCTACGCGGGGCACACCCACTACCTGATCATCGACGACGTCGACCAGATACCGGACTCGCCGGCGATGAGCGGCCCCTACATCGGGCAGCGGCCGTGGTCCCCGCTGATCGGGATCCTTTCGCAGGCGGCCGATTTGGGCCTGCGGGTGATCGTCACGGCGCGGGCCACCGGATCCGGGCACGCCCTGATGACCAACCCGCTGCTGCGCCGCTTCAACGACCTGCAGGCGACCACGCTGATGCTGGCGGGCAATCCGCAGGACAGCGGCAAGATCCGGGGTCAGCGATTCGGCCGGTTGCCGGCCGGGCGGGCGATCTTGTTGGGCGACAGCGATAGTCCGACGTACGTGCAGTTGGTCAATCCGTTGGTGGGTGAGGCCGCGATGTTTGGTGAAACGCAACAGTAAGGGGAGAGTCATGACGTTGCGAGTGGTTCCCGAGGGCCTGGCCGCGACCAGCGCCGCGGTGGAGGCGCTGACGGCGCGGCTGGCGGCCGCCCATGCGGCGGCCGCTCCGGCCATCACCGCGGTGGTACCGCCGGCGGTGGATCCGGTGTCGCTGCAGACGGCCGTCGGGTTCAGTGCGCAGGGCCAGGAGCACGCCGCGGTCGCCGCCCAGGGCGTGGAAGAGCTCGGCCGCGCCGGCGTGGGCGTCGGCGAAGCCGGCGCCAGCTATCTCGCCGGAGACACCTCGGCCGCCGCGACGTACGGGTTCGCGGGCGCCTGAGAAATGACGTCGCCCGTTGCCCCCGTTTGGATGGCCTCGCCGCCCGAGGTGCATTCGACGCTGCTGAGCGCCGGTCCTGGACCGGGGCCGCTGCTGGCGGCCGCGGGCGCGTGGACCGCGCTGAGCACCGAATACGCAACGGCGGCGGCCGAACTCACCGGGGTACTGGGGGAGACCCAGGCGGGGGCGTGGGAGGGGCCCAGCGCCGAGCAGTACGCGGCCGCGCACGCGCCGTATCTGGCGTGGCTGCAGCAGGCCAGTGCCGACAGCGCGGGCGTGGCCATGCAACACGAGATCGCGGCGGCGGCGTATACGGCCGCCCTGACGGCGATGCCGACGCTGGGGGAGCTGGCCGCCAACCACGCCGTGCACGGGGTGTTGGTGGCGACGAACTTCTTTGGTGTCAATACGATTCCAATCGCGCTCAACGAGGCCGACTATGCGCGGATGTGGGTCCAGGCCGCCACCGTGATGGGCGCTTATCAGGCCACCTCGGGGGCGGCGCTCGCCGCCGCGCCGCGCAGCGCCCCGGCGCCGTCGATCGTGCGTCCGGGCGGTGAGGCCAACAGTCTCGCGGCCGACGCCTCGCAGAACACGCCCGGGGATTGGTGGCAGAACCTCATCCAGCAGTTGTCCAAGTTCCTGCAGGACTTCTTCCAGAACATCCAGCAGATGCTGCAAAACTTCTTCTCGAACCTGCCGGCGTTTCTGGCCGCCAACGGTCCACTGCTTTTCTTCGTTGCCTACCAGGTGTTCTTCAACGCCGTCGGCTGGCCGACCTGGGGTGCGATCCTGACCGCACCCTTCCTCATCCCGCTGCTGCTCGGAATCGGCCTGAGTTCCTTGCTTTCCGCGCCCGCCGAAATCGCGCCGGTGGCGGCCGGCGCCGCCGCGACACCGCTCGTGACGTCGACCAGGCCGGCGTCGTCGCTACCGGCGGTTGCGCTGGCCCCGACGGTCGCGAGTCCCGCTGGTGCCCCGGCCAGTTCGGTTGCCGCGGGCTCCGGTGCGGCTCCCGCACCCGCCGCGGCGCCGGCACCGAGCACCCTCGCTTACCTGGTCGCCTACGGCGGCGACCCGGACCCCGCCATCGGCCCGAAGGTGGGCGGTCGCGGAGGTGCCAAGGCGCCGGCGGCGACCATCCCCGCGGCCGGCGCGGCGGCGGCCAGCCGGGCCGAAGCGCGTGCGCGGCGGCGCCGGCGCGCCGCAATGCGCGACCACGGCGACGAATACCTGGATATGGAGTCCGACATCGGCATACCACCGGACTACGGCGACGAGGAGCGCCTGGCCGCGGCGGTGGCATCGGGCGCGGGGGCCGGAACGCTGGGCTTCGCGGGAACCGCGCGCAAGGAGAACACCTTCCGCCCGGCCGGATTGACCAAGCTCACCGACGGCGAATTCGGCGGCGGCCCAAGAATACCGATGATGCCCGGCACCTGGGACCACGAGGCGGACCGAGACCCGGGGCATCCGACCGAGCCGAGGGAAGGGGGCTAACGCAGTCAGCACCATGCTCGTCAGTCAGCGAAACCCCTTGAGACCGAACAGAAAGGAATCAACATGAGTATGTTGGACGCTCATATTCCGCAGTTGGTGGCCGCGCAATCGGCATTCAGCGCCAAGGCGGCCCTGATGCGCAGCACCATCAGCCAGGCCGAGCAGGAAGCGATGTCGGCGCAGGCGTTCCACCAGGGCGAGTCTTCGGCCGCGTTCCAGGCCGCGCACGCCCGCTTCGTCGAAGCCGCCGCCCGGGTCAACACCCTGCTGGACATCGCACAGGCCAACCTCGGCGACGCAGCGGGCACCTACGTGGCCGCCGACGCCGCCGCCGCTTCCGGCTACACCGCCTTCTGATCCAGCCGCTTCAGACGCCACCAACCGCGAAAGGACTTGTCATGTCCCAGATCATGTACAACTACCCGGCGATGTTGAGCCACGCCGCCGACATGTCCGGCTACGCCGGCACGCTGCAGGGGCTCGGTTCGGACATCGCCAGCGAGCAGGCAACGCTGTCGAACGCCTGGCAGGGCGACACCGGTATGACCTACCAGGCGTGGCAGGCCCAGTGGAACCAGGCCATGGAGAGCCTGGTGCGGGCCTACCAGGCGATGGCCAGCACCCACGAATCCAACACCATGTCCATGCTCGCCCGGGACCAGGCCGAAGCCGCCAAATGGGGCGGTTAATCCTTGTTTCATGAACACTGAGCCGAACGCCGTCGAACTTACGGTCGATCACGCGTGGTTCATAGCGGAAACCATTGGGGCGGGTAGCTTCCCGTGGGTACTCGCGATCACCTCGCCCTATAGCGATGCCGCGCAACGCCACGCGTTTCTCGAGCGTCAGAAGGCCGAGCTGACCCAGTTGGGTCTGGTATCGGAGGGTGGAGTCGTCCACCCGGCGGTGGCCGACTGGATCAGAGTGGTGTGCTTCCCGGAGCGATGGCTCGACCTGCGCTACGTGGGCCCCGCAAAGGACACCGGCACCGGGGAGCTGCTGCGCGGCATCGTGGCGCAGCGCTCTGCAACGACCGCCAGGACGATCGTGGCGCTGCGCAGCGCGCAGCTGATCACGTTCACCGCCATGGACATCGACGACCCGCGTGCGTTGGTTCCGGTCCTCGGCGTCGGGCTCGCGCAGCAACCGCCGGCCCGATTCGACGAGTTCAGCATGCCGACGCGGGTCGGTGCGCGGGCCGACGAGCGGCTGCGTTCGGGTGCCTCCCTGGCCGAAGTCGTTGACTACCTTGGTATCCCGCAGCCGGCGCGGCAGGTGGTGGAGTCGGTGTTCAACGGGCCGCGCAGCTACGTCGAAATCGTCGCCGGCTGCCATCGCGACGGGCGGCACGCCACCACCGAGGTGGGGATGAGCATCGTCGACGCGGCCGCGGGGCGGGTCCTGGTCAGCCCGTCCCGCGCATTCGACGGCGAGTGGGTGTCGACCTTCGCCCCCGGCACACCCTTCGCGATCGCCCTCGCGCTTGAACAGCTGACCGCGTTACTGCCGGACTCCGAATGGTTCTCCGGCCACCGGTTGGCCAGAGATTTCACTGCACAACACGCATAACCCCCAATTGACGAAATTCCACTAGAGAAGAGAGCAACGATGTTTCAGGTATGGCCCCAGCGTGTTTCGAGGGTCCGGTGACGTCCGGCGCCGTGATGCCGATCGTCCGCGTGGCAATCCTCGCGGACAGCAGGCTGACGGAAATGGCGTTGCCCGCCGAGCTGCCGCTGCGGGAAATCCTGCCCGCCGTCCAGCGTTTGGTGGTTCCCGCGACAGCGAACGGCGACTCCGACGACACCGCCCGAGGGACGGCCGACCTCGGCGCGGCGACCCAACTGAGTCTCGCCCCGATCGGCGGCGCGCCGTTCAGCCTGGACGCCAGCCTGGACACCGTCGGGGTCGTGGACGGTGATCTGCTGGCGCTGCAGCCCGTGCCCGTCGGGCAGGCGGCTCCCGGCATCGTCGAGGACATCGCCGACGCCGCCATGATCTTCTCGAACTCACGGCGCAAGCCTTGGGGCGCAACGCATATCCAGCGTGGCGCGCTGGCTGCGGTGATCGCCGTCGCGTTCCTGGCCACCGGACTCTCGGTCACCTATCGCGTCGCCACCGGCGCGCTGGCCGGGCTGGTCGCGGTCAGCGCGGTCGCGGCGGTGACCGCGATCGTCGGCTTGCTGGTCGCGGCGCGCTCGCCGCGCACCGGGACGGCGTGCGCGATCGCCGCGCTGGTGCCGATCGGTGCCGCGCTGGCATTGGCGGTGCCCGGACGGTTCGGAGCTGCGCACATCATGCTCGCCGCGGCCGGCGTGACCGCATGGTCGCTGATCGCCCTGATGGTGCCCAGCGCGGAGCGGGAGCGCATCGTCGGATTCTTCACCGCGACCGCGGTGGTGGGAGCGGGGGTGCTGCTGGCCGCCGGCGCCGGGGTGCTCTGGCACCTGCGGCCGCTCGCCATCGGCTGCGGGCTGATCGTCGCGGCGCTGCTGGTCACCGTCGAGGCGGCTCAGCTCTCGGCGCTGTGGGCGCGCTTCCCGCTGCCGGTCATCCCGGCGCCCGGCGACCCCACCCCCTCGGCCCCCTCGTTGCGGGTGCTCGAGGATCTGCCGCGGCGGGTGCGGATCAGCGATGCCCATCAGAACGGATTCATCGCTGCCGCAGTGCTGCTCAGTGTCCTGGGCTCGGTGGCGATCGCACTGCGCCCCGAGGCGCTGAGCGGCGTGGGCTGGTACGTCTTGGGCGCCACGGCGGCAACATCCGTCCTGCGCGCCCGGGTATGGGATTCGGCCGCGTGCAAGGCGTGGCTGCTCGCGCAGCCCTACCTGGCCGGGGGCGTCCTGCTGGTGCTCTACACCGCGACCGGGCGCTTCGGCGCCGCCCTTGGTGCGGCGCTGGTGCTCGTCGTGCTGGCCGTGGTGTGGATAGTGGTGGCCCTCAACCCGCGCATCGCCGAGCCGGAGAGCTATTCGCTTCCGGTGCGCCGGCTGGTGGGCTTCGTCGCGGCCGGGCTCGACGCGTCACTCATCCCCGTCATGGCCTACCTGGTCGGCATCTTCACCTGGATACTCAATCGATGATTCGGTCCGGATCGGCCTGTCTCGCGGCGGCTTCGGCGGTCGTGCTGTGGACGTGTCCGTCGGCGTTGGCCATCGATCAGCCGAAGGTCGATCCGGGCGTCCCGCCGCCGAGCGGGGCCCCCGGCCCCGTGCAGCCAATGGAGCAGCGCGGCCCGTGCAGCGTCTCCGGGGTCATCCCCGGCAGCGATCCCGCGGCCGTCACGCCCAGCCAGGCGACGCTGAATCTGTCTGGGGCATGGCAATTCTCGCGTGGTGACGGCCAGGTGGTGGCCGTGCTCGACACGGGGGTGCGGCCGGGTCCGCGGCTGCCCAACGTCGATCCGGGTGGTGACTTCGTCGAGACGACCGACGGCCTGACCGACTGCGACGGCCACGGCACCCTCGTGGCCGGCCTCATCGCCGGCCAGCCCGGCGACGACGGTTTTGCCGGTGTGGCGCCCGCGGCGCGCGTGGTGTCGATCAGGACGACGTCGGCCAAGTACTCACCCCGCACCCCCGGCGGCGACCCCCTGATGGCGCGGGCGTCGTCGGACGTCGCCACCCTGAGCCGCGCGATCGTGCACGCGGCCGACCTCGGCGCCCGGGTGATCGACATCTCCACGCTCACTTGCCTGCCCGCCGACCGGCCCGTCGACCAGGCCGCCCTCGGCGCTGCGATTCGCTACGCCGCGGTGGAGAAGGACGCGGTGATCGTGGCCGCCGCCGGCAACACCGGTCCGACCGGATCGGTCGCCGGCGGCACGTCCTGCGAGTCCAACCCGCTCACCGACCTGAGCCACCCGGACGATCCGCGCAACTGGGCCGGTGTCACCTCGATCTCCATCCCGTCCGTGTGGCAGCCGTACGTGCTGTCGGTGGCCTCCCTGACACCGGACGGGCAGCCGTCGAAGTTCACCATGGCCGGGCCGTGGGTGGGCATCGCGGCGCCGGGCGAACGGATCGTGTCGGTCGGCAACGCCGACGGCGGCGGCCTGGCCAACGGGCTGCCCGATGAGCATCAGCAAGAGGTGGCCATGAGCGGCACCAGCTATGCGGCCGGCTATGTGGCCGGCGTCGCGGCGCTGGTCCGCAGCAAGTACCCCGACCTCAACGCCACACAGATCGTGCATCGCATCACCGCGACTGCGCACAATGGCGCCCGGGCGCCGTCCAACGTCGTCGGTACCGGCAGCGTGGACCCGGTGGCGGCCTTGACCTGGCAACTGCCCGTAGGCAATCAGGCTCCAGCGGCGCCGGTCAAGCCGGTCGCCGTCCCGCCGGCACCCGCGCCCAAGGACACCACCCCGCGGACCGTGGCGCTGGCCGGAACCGCCGCGCTGGCTGTGCTTGTCGCAGTCGCGGGCGCGGTCGCCGCCACCGCCACCCGCCGACGAAAGGACCCCACCCCGTGAGCCTGCAGCGCTGGACACCCATCCCCGGACCCGGCCGAATCACGCTGGCGTTGCTGGCCGTCGTCCCGGCGGTGATGGCCTACCCCTGGCGGTCGCCGCGCGATTACTGGCTGCTCGGCATCGCCGCGGTCGTCGTGCTCGTGCTGTTCGGCTGCTGGCGCGGTTTGTATTTCACCACGCTGCTGCGCCGCCGGCTGGCGATCATGGGACGCGGCGAGGTGACCGCACCCGAATCCGCTTCTGCCACCGCGACAACCGCGCTGCTGCGGGTCGGGGCGCCGGGTGGCGACGCGGCCGATGCACTGCCGCTGCCCTTGATCGCCCGCTACCTGGACCGTTACGGCATCCGCGCGGACAAGGTCCGGATCACCAGTCGCGACAACGCATCCGATGCGTCCAGGCGCGAGACGTGGATCGGGCTCACGATATCGGCCACCGACAACCTGGCCGCGCTGCGCGCCCGCTCCGCGCGCATCCCGTTGGATGAGACCGCACAGGTGGCGGCGCGCCGGCTGGCTGACCACCTGCGGGAGCTCGGCTGGGAAGTCAGCAGCGTCGCGCCCGACGACGTCCCGCGGTTGCTCACCTCCAACCCCCGCGAGACGTGGTCCGCGGTACAGCGCGGCGCATCGGATTACCTTGCGGCATACCAGGTTAAGGTCAACGGTGAGTTGGCCGAGACCCTGGAGTCGATCCGGGCTTATCCGGCGCGGGAGACGTGCATGGCGATGGAGATCGCCGGCGACGGGATCCACAACACCGTTGCGGCCGCGTGTGCCTTCCTGACCGCCACGCCACCGGAGCGGACCGTGCCGGTGTCCGGGCTGATCCCGCAGCGCGGCAATCACCGGCTGGCGCTCGAGGCGCTGGATCTGTTGTCCACGCGGCGGCTGGACGGGCACACCGATGCCCCAGCGGCCCTGCTGGCGGAGCTGGACTGGCCGACGCTGCCGGACGAGGCACCGTCGACCGAACCCGTTAGAACATAACGGTCTGCAGGAACGCGGTCATCCGGCGCAGATAGTCCAGCTGGCTGACGTGTAGCACGTGGCTGCCCGGAAACCAGTGCAGCGCACAATGATCCCAATGTTCCCACAGCTTGACGGCATGATCCGGCGGCGCCATCCGATCGCCGAGCCCGGTGATGATCATCCGCCTGTCCTTGTCCAGCAGCGGCCGATAGGTCAGCGGGCAGTGGTAGGACAGGCCGTCCCATAACTCCGCGCGGCTGATGTGCGACAACCGCAGCCCCAGCCGCACGAGTTTGTTGGCCGGAAACCATTCGTCGAACAGAGTCGCCGGGGTGACGACGGGACAGTTCGGGATGACGGCCTCGAGCCGGTCGTCGACCGAGGCCACCAGCGCCGAGGTGTAACCACCCAGCGATATCCCGGTCAGCGCGATACGGTCGACGCCGGTGCCGCGCAGGTAATCGACGATGGACCGGAAGTCGTGCACGGCCTGAGCCATCGACTCCGCGAAACCGCTGAGACCGCCGGCGAAATAGCCGAAACCGCTGAACGGCGAAAGCCTTTCGGCGCGCTTGCCGTGAAACGGCAGGGTATACATCAGGACGTCGTAACCGGACCGGTAGTACCACGGCAGCGCGAAGAACCGCCCGTTGGCCAGATACGACGACC
Organism: Mycobacterium sp. 852002-30065_SCH5024008; assembly: GCF_001665645.1. Taxonomy (NCBI): domain Bacteria; kingdom Bacillati; phylum Actinomycetota; class Actinomycetes; order Mycobacteriales; family Mycobacteriaceae; genus Mycobacterium; species Mycobacterium sp. 852002-30065_SCH5024008. The sequence goes on from NZ_LZSZ01000111.1 coordinate 52,926, forward strand.
CCATGAAGCCGTGGATGACACACAGCGTGGGACGCGGCCCGTCGTCGTGGCGCCAGTGCTGCGCGCGCACGGTGTTGTTGGACTTCCACGCGCCCCACTGCTCGCGCATCGCGGGGTTGATGGCCGTGAAGCTGCTTTCGAACGCGATGTTTTCCACCGTGCCGCCGGCGACCCACTCGGTCAGCGGGCTGGCCGGTCGTGACGTGACCCGCGGCGGTTCGGTCGGCGCGGGAAACGACTTCATCGGGTCGCGCTGCGCGCCCAGCTCGGCATAGAAGTTCAGGTTCGCGCGCTCGGCGCCGGTATCGGTGTGCCGCAGGGAAGCGGCGAGTACGGCCGGGGCCACCGTCGCGGTAAGCAGCGACGACACCCAGGTGCGCAGGGCGAGGTCGCCGATGGCGGAGCCCTCGACTACCATGCGCTGGCGGGGGGACAACGCGGAATTCGGGGGCAATCCGCCGACGTCGAGCGGTACGTCAGCGCCCTTGAATGCACCGGGAATGTCCGGAACGGGAATGGGCGGATCAATCGAAGTGTCGGGCGCCACGAACGCCGATGCTAACCGGCCGGCGCCGCTCCCGGGGCCACTTGGGCGGCGCCGGGGCGCCATGCGGTAATACGGTTGGTCTATCTGCCGACTAGTGACGGCGCGTTGATCAGGAGGACCGACATGTGGGATCCAGATGTCTACCTGGCCTTTGCGGATCATCGCAGCCGGCCCTTCTACGACCTGCTGTCACGGGTGGGGGCCGAGCGGGCCCGGCGGGTCGTCGATCTCGGTTGCGGGCCCGGCCACCTGACCAAGTACCTGTCGCGGCGCTGGCCGGAAGCGGTGATCGAGGCGATGGATACCTCGCCGGAGATGGTCGCCGCCGCAAAGGAACGCGGCATCGAGGCCGTCGTCGGCGACTTGCGGGACTGGAAGCCCAAGCCCGATACCGACGTCGTGGTCAGCAACGCCGCCCTGCATTGGGTGCCCGAGCACGCCGACCTGCTGGTCCGCTGGGTGGACGAGCTGCCCGCCGGCTCGTGGATCGCCGTCCAGATTCCCGGCAACTTCGAGACGCCGTCACACGCCACGGTGCGGACATTGGCCCGGCGTGAGCCCTACGCAAAAGCGATGCGTGACATACCGTTTCGTGTCGGTGCCGTGGTGCAACCGCCGATTCAGTACGCCAACCTGCTGCTGGACGCCGGATGCAAGGTCGACGTCTGGGAGACCACCTACCTGCACCAGTTGTCCGGTGACAATCCGGTGCTGGAATGGATCACCGGGACGGCGCTGGTTCCGGTGCGCGAGCGGCTGAGCGCCGAAGACTGGGAGCGGTTCCGCGAGGAACTCATCCCGCTGCTCAACGACGCCTACCCGCCCCGGCCCGACGGCACCACGATCTTCCCGTTCCGGCGGGTGTTCATCGTCGCCGAGGTCGGCGGCTCGCGGCGCTCCGCCGGCTAACCGCTCGCTTCCTTCTCGATGCCCCGTTCGGCAGCTATCGCCGAGCGGGAGGTCGGCTTCATCCGATGAATCTGCAGATACGTCTCGGTATAACGCGCCGAGATGCGGGTGCCGGCGAACTCCGACGGGATGACGTCACCGGTGCGCTGGCGCCAATCATGAAGCTGGACAGCTAAATCCGCCGCGATCTTGTCCGCACCCGCGACGTCACCAGCCAGCAGGTTGGTGGTCTCGGTGGGATCGGTGCGCAGATCGTAGAGTTCGCGCTCCGGGCGCGGGCCGGTGACGAACGGTGCCACCGCCATGCCGGACGGGCTCTCCTCGATATCCAACGGCAGGTCGAGCAGCGGCCGGGGCACGTAGTTCTCGATGTAGCTGTATTCCTTGGTGCGAATCGCGCGGATGGGATCGAAGGAGTCGTGATAGGTCTTCGTCGTGTACACGTGGTCTCGGACCGGCACGGTGTGCGGGTCCGGGGCGACCAGGGCGCGCGCGTGCGACACGCCGTCGACATCGTCGGGAACGTCGAGGCCCAGCAGGCCCAGCAGCGTCGGCAGCAGGTCCACGCCGCTGAAGAGTTCGTCGTACACGCGCGGGGTCAGGGCCCGGCCGGTGGGGGGCCGGATGATCATGCCGATGCCGGTTCCCGCGTCGTACAGCGTGGATTTCGCGCGGGGGAACGCCGGGCCGTGATCGGTGAAGAACACCACCCAGGTGGTGGCGTCCAACCCGGTTTCGGCCAGCGTGTCCAGCAGCCGGCCGACCGCGGCGTCGGCCGTCGCGATCGCCCCGTAGAAGCTGGCGAGGTCGCCGCGCACCTCGGGGGTGTCGGGTAGGTAGTCGGGCGGGTCGACCTCCGCGGTGTCCGCCGGCTCGTAGCGGTCCCGCGGATACGGCCGGTGCGTCTCGAAGAAGCCGGCGGTCAACAGGAACGGCTGGCCCGCGAGATCTTCGGTGCCTTCGCGCAGCCACTCGCCCGCCTTGCCCACCACGTACTCGCAGTACGAGTTCGACACGTCGAACTCGTCGAAGCCCAGCCGCTGCGGGTAGGACGTCTCGTGCTGCATGCCGAAAAGCGCCGAGTACCAACCCGCGTCGGTCAATATCTGGGGCAGGGTGCGCACGCCGGTGCGGTATTCCCAGCCGTGGTGCGCCAGCCCGATGAGGCCGTTGGTCTGCGGGTAGCGGCCGGTGAACAGCGACCCGCGCGACGGCGAGCACAGCGGCGCGGTGGCGTGCGCCCTGGTGAACAGGATGCCCTCGGCGGCAAGGCGGTCCAGCCGGGGGCTGGAGACGTCCGGGTGGCCGTAGACGCCCAGATAGCGCCCCAGGTCGTGCCAGTGCACGATTAGCACGTTGTCCTGTCGGTCGGCTGCTTCGCCCGGCGCCAATTGCGTCACCTCTCCAATTTGCCCGCGACCGGCGACGATACCGCAGCTACTCGGGGGGACCCTGGGCGCGCCGACTCCAGCGGTTCTCGCAGACGAACTCCGAGAGTGGGCGGGCGACGGCCCAGCCGTCCAGTTCCAACGCGGGCCGATCGGGGAATTCGGGCACCGGTCCCAGGCACAGAATGGCCACCGGCTCCGCCCCGGCGGGCATCTCGAGCAGGGCCGCCAACCGGTGCGGGTCGAACAGCGAAACCCAGCCCATGCCAAGGCCTTCGGAGCGCGCCGCCAGCCACAGATTCTGGATCGCGCACGACACCGACGCGAGGTCCATCTGCGGTAGCGTCCGCCGGCCGAACACGTGCCGCTCCCGGTCGTCGCCCAGCGCCACCACCAGAAGCTCGGCGCATTCCAGGATGCCTTCGACTTTCAGCGCCAAAAACTCCTCGCCCCGCTCGCCCAGGGCCGCGGCGGTGAGCGGGCGCTCTTCGTCGACGAGCGCGTGGATGCGCCGCCGCAGCCCGTCATCGGTGATCCGGATGAAACGCCACGGCTGCATCAGGCCGACGCTGGGCGCCGCGTGGGCCGCCTGCAGCAGGCGGGCCAGCACGTCCTCGGCCACCACGCCCGGTGAGAACCGGCGCATGTCCCGCCGTTCGGAGATCACCCGATAGACGGCCCGTCGCTCCTGCGGGCTGAAGCCCTCCTCGCTCACGGGAGTCATCGTAGGAAATCCGCGTTAGCGTGAACCCAGTCCGCAGCACGGACCCGGCGAACACCCGAGAAAGGAGTGTGTCGTGAAGCCCTTGGACGCACTCGACCAGCTGCCCACCGACCGCGCCGCCGGCCGCGTGTACGGCGAGCCCTATCAGACACCGGACGGCACCACCGTGATCCCCGTCGTCAAACCCCGCGGCGTCTTCGTCGTCCGCAACGGCGAGGCGTCCTGGACGCCCGCCGTGGACGGGAATCGAATCGCGCTGATCGGAGTGATGACCGGCCTGCTGGCGGCGGTGATCGGCAGCCTCGCGGTGCTGCGGCAGCCGCCCTGGCCGCGGATGACCGTCACGGACTATAGGTAACGCCGACCGCGCGAAAGACGTAGTCGGGCGGCATGTCGAAGGTCAGCGATCGCCGCGGCAGGGCGCTGAGCACGTCGGCCGGAATGGCGACCTTGTAGTGCAGCGACAGTTCGCCGCTGAACTTCGGGTCGACCCGATTGACGTCGACGTCGACCTGCAAACCGGTCGACGATATTTCGACCTGCGCAGAACCTCTGTTGTCCGCGTCCCAGCGGACATCGACGGTCGGGCCGGCCAGCCTGGGCAACATGGACAACGTGGCGAGCACCCGCTCGGAGCTGAACACCAGCGAACCCGTGTAGCTGGCGACGCTGTGCGGCAATCGCACGCCGGGGATGGCCCCGCGGAATCGCCGGGTCACCGGGACGTAGTCGGCAAGGTGGATAAGGCCTTCCGCCTCTACCTGCGCGTATACGCCGTCGGGCAACTTGCCGATGCCGAACAACCTACGGACAAATACGGCCATGACGCCAGTATGGACCGGCGCCGGCGGCCACGTGGTCAGGCCGCCTGCCGCTATGCGCGGCGCAGCTGGTATCCGTGGGGGTCATGACCCGATTGCGGATCATTCCGGCCGCCTGCATCGCCGTGACCGCTGTGGCGGTGTACGCGCTTATGTGGGTGGGTTACTCACAGGACTGGCACTGGCAGCAGCGCATGGACTGGTCACTGTTGGACGCCGCGCGCGACAGCGCGGTCAAACACCCGTTCTGGGTGCGGTTCTGGGCGGACGTTTCCTTTGCGCTGGGCCCGGTCCCGTTGCGGGTGCTGGGCACGGTGGCGGCGGTCGCCGCCCTGGTGGCGCGCCGGGTGCGGGCAGGGCTGCTGCTGTTGGCGTGCGCGCCGCTGAGCGGGCTCGTCACGCTGGCGGCCAAGACGCTGGTGGACCGGCCGCGGCCGTCGACCATGCTGGTGGCCGCGGCCGAGACATCGTTTCCGTCGGGGCACGCTCTGGAGGCGACTGCCGCGCTGCTCGCGGCGCTGTTCCTGGTGTTGCCGACGATGAACCGGGCGGTGCGCCGCGGTGCGGCCGCGCTGGTCGCGCTGAGCGTGCTGGCGGTGGGGGTCTCGCGGGTGGCGCTGAACGTGCACTACCCGTCCGATGTGTTGGCGGGCTGGTCGCTGGGCTACCTGTATTTCCTGCTGTGTTTCACGGTGATTCGGCCGTCGAGCCCGGCCTCCTCCCGAAAACCATGCGACGCGGGGGATTTGATCACGGCGCGGTGACCTAACCGGGTCTAAAGCTTTACTTGACCCCGTGCTGTGGGGGTTTGACGATAGAGGTCATGCGCCGACTGCTCGCTTCACTGTCCGCTTCGGCGTGCGCATTTTTCGCGTCGCTGGCGCTGGCGCCGATCGGTGCCGCGGCGGGTGCCCCCTGGTTCGCGAACGCCGTCGGCAATGCCACACAGGTGGTTTCGGTGATGAGCACCGGCGGGTCGAACGCGACGATGGACATCTATCAGCGCTCCGCCGCCGGTTGGCAGGCGTTGCGGACGGGGATTCCCACCCATGTCGGTTCGGAGGGTATGGCACCCCAGGCCAAGAGCGGGGTGCCGGCCACTCCGATGGGCGTGTACACCCTGGACTCCGCCTTCGGCACCGCGCCGAATCCCGGTACCGGACTGCCGTATACCCAGGTGGGCGCCAATCACTGGTGGAGCGGCGACGACCACAGCCCCACCTTCAACTCCATGCAGGTGTGCCAGAAGGCGCAGTGCCCGTTCAACACCGCCGAAAGCGAGAATCTGCAAATCCCGCAGTACAAGCACGCGGTCGTGATGGGAGTCAACAAGAACAAGACCCCGGGCGGCGGCTCGGCGTTCTTCTTCCACACCACCGACGGGAAACCCACCGAGGGATGCGTCGCCGTCGACGACGCTCAGCTGGTGTCGATCATGAAATGGTTGCGGCCCGGCGCGGTGATCGCCATCACCAAGTAGCGCGCGTCAGGCGTCGGTGGCCAGCGCGCGACCGGGCTTGAGCGTGAAGTTCATGCCCTCCAACGACATCGTGGCGTCGTAGGTTCGGTCGTACCCGGTCCCGCTGATCTTCCAGCCGGAGTCGGTGCGCCGGTAGGTGTCGCGGTAGAAGGCCGCGCCGATCAGCATGAAGTTCAAGTCGGCGACGATCACCCGGTCCTGCAGATACCAACTGCCCGTTGCCGTATCGCCGTCGACGACGATGTCCGGATGGGTCACCCGGTGCTCGGTGATGACGTTGGCGGGCAGCGACGTACGCATGTACTCGACCAGGTCGTTGCGGTTGGTGAAGTGCAACTCGTTGCCGATCGACGGCCCGTAGTCGGCCTTGATGTCCTCGGCCAGCGTGTCGGCGAAGTCGTCCCAGTGCTTGGTGTCCAGCGCACGCAGATACCGGTATTTGACGTGCTTGATGGCTTCGATATCGGCCAGTTCGTCGAGGGTGAGGGTGCTCATCCGGTCATTGCAGCACACGGTGATGAGCCGCCTGCGCTCGCATCGGAGAGCCGGCGTCGCCGAGACTTGAGCCACGGTCACATCGTGTGGCGTGTCTCGTGCGTGGTTTAAGTGTCGCGGTGGCCCCGACCCTCGGACAGGTAGCGGGTGACCATGTCGATCAGGGCGCGCCGTTCCAGGCTCCAGTCGATGGCCGTCCCGGTGACCATCTGCGCCAGCACCACGCCCCGCAGCGTGGCCCAGATGACTTCGGCCACACCGGCATTCGCCGGGTCGCCGGTGATCAGCCGCCCCAGCTGCCCGATCGCGGCGTTCATCTCCAGCAGATGGCGACGCGGCGACTCGCCCGGGCCGCCGCGGGTGGCCCGCAGGATCTCGAACGCCGCCATCGACGTCGGACTGCTGTAGCAGCTCCACGCGGTGTCGACGACCACCTCGATGCGCTCGCGCAGCGGCAACTCGCTGACATCGGCGGACGACAGGCTCTCGATCAGCCGGTCCACCCCGTCGTCCACGACGGCCATCAACAGGCCGTTGCGATCCCCGAAGTGATACTGGATGACGCCCCACGTCACGCCCGCGCGTTCGGCGACGTGCTTGGCGGTCGCGGCGGCGAAGCCCTCCTCCGTGATGCAGCGGACCGTCTCGTCGATGATCTTCGCGCGCGTGTCGTCGCCGCGCTTGCGCGGCGCCGTGGTGCGCCGGGTGGGGCCAACCGAACCCCCGGCCTGACCTGCAGCAATCGACATTGTTGACTTTATAACATAGCCAAGTCTATTTTTGGCCGGTGAGCCGATCCCGTTATGCGCGGTTGACCCGCGAGCAGCTGGCCGTCCTGGTTCCCGAACTGCTCTTGATCGGGCAACTGATCGACCGCTCGGGCATGGCCTGGTGCATCGGCGCGTTCGGTCGCGACGAGATGGTGCAGATCGCCATCGAGGAGTGGGCGGGCGCCAGCCCCATCTACACCCGGCGCATGCAGCGGGCACTCAACTTCGAGGGCAACGACGTGCCGACCATCTTCAAGGGGTTGCAGCTCGACATCGGCGCGCCACCGCAATTCATGGACTTCCGCTACACCGTGCACGACCGCTGGCACGGCGAATTCCACCTCGACCACTGCGGTGCGCTGCTCGACGTGGAGCCGATGGGTGAGAAGTACGTGTTCGGCATGTGTCACACCATCGAGGACCCGACCTTCGACGCCACCGCGGTGGCGACCAACGCCCGCGCCCAGGTGCGCCCCATCCACCGGCCGCCGCGGACACCAAAGGACCGCCAGCCGCACTGCGCGTGGACCGTCATCATCGACGAGTCCTATCCCGAGGCCCAGAGCATTCCCGCGTTGGACATCGTGCGCCAAACCCGAGCCGCCACATGGGAACTCGATCCGATCGACCGCTCCGGCGAGGGCAAGGCGGATTACTCCGGCCCGTTGCTGTCCGACTTCGACTTCGCCGGCTTCTCGCATTCGGCGCTGGTCCGAATGGCCGACGAGGTCTGTCTGCAGATGCACCTGCTCTACCTGTCGTTCGCCATCGCGGTGACCGCCCGCGCCGCCGACGACGCCCAGGCCGTGTCCTTGTGCACGCAAGGCCTCACCGGCATAGCGGGCGTGGCCGCCGAGCGCATTCACCGCGCGCTGGGGCTGCCGGGCGGCATCGAAGGCGTGTTGCAGGTGCTCGAACTGCACCCCCTGCTGAACCCCGCCGGCTACGTCTGCGCGGAGACGGCCAACCGGCTCGTGGTGCACCGCTCGCCGGCCCACGACGACGCCGCGTGGATCGCGCTGTGCTCACCCGAATCGGTGCAACCGCTGCAGGCGATCGCCACCGGCGTCGACCCGCACATCGAGGTCCGGGTCAGCGGCACGAACACCGACTGGACCGCGGAACTGGTCGAAACCGACGCCGCGGCCGCCGAACTGCCCGAGGTGTCGGTAACAAAGGTGAGCGGTGGAGCGACATTCCAGTTTGAGCCGAGACGATCACTGCCGCTGACCGTGGTGTAAGCGACCGCGTCAATTTGTCAAGGGGTCAGCGGTACCACTTCGGTGACGAGGTGGCATCGACCGGATACCGATGATGTTGCAAGCCATCGGTTTTGGGCGTGTCCGCGGCTATGGTTAACGCTGGCCACCGACCCCTATAGACGAAAGTTTTCGCTCTATGTACGACCCACTTGGGTTGTCGATCGGGACCACGAACCTGGTCGCTGCGCGCAACGAAAGTACACCGGTCACCCGGCGTTCGGTGCTGACGCTTTACCCGCACTGCGCGCCGGAAGTCGGCTTGCCCGAAGAGAATTCATATCTCGCCGAGCCCGGCGTGATGATGAAGGGCTTCGTCGAGCGCATCGGTGAATCGGTGGCGCTGGTGTCCGTTGACGGCTCCGCGCACGACCCGGAACTGCTGACGGTGGAGGCCCTGGACGCGATGGTGCGCGCCGCCGGCGCGGACGCGTCGTGCTCGGAGATCTCCATTGCCGTGCCCGCGTACTGGAAACCCGTTACGGTGCAGGCGTTGCGCGACGGTCTGCGGACGCATCTGGGATTCGTCCGCAGCGGCATGGCGCCCCGGCTCGTCTCGGACGCGATCGCGTCGTTGACCGCCGTGAAGTCCGAACTCGGCCTGCCCGACGAAGGCGTGGTGGGGCTGCTGGACTTCGGTGGCGGCGGTACATCGGCCACGCTGGTGAACGTCGCCGGCGATTTCGAACTCGTCACCGCGACAATGCGTTACGCGGCTCTGTCCGGCAACGAAATCGACCAGGAGCTGCTGCTGCGGGTCTTCGAGGAACTGGGTCGCGGCAGCGGTATCGACCCGGGCAGCACGGCCGCCGTCGGGCAACTCGGCGACCTCAGTGAACAGTGCCGGCTGGCCAAGGAGCGGCTGTCCACCGACGTGGTCACCGAAATCGCGGCCCAGCTCGGCGAACGCAACTGCAGCTTCACGCTCAGGCGCGACGATCTCGAAGACCTGATGGCCGATCGGCTGACCGGCTTCATCTACGCCTTCGACGACATGCTGGTGCGCTACCGCAAGAACTGGGGGGACCTGGCTGCGGTGGTGACCGTCGGCGGGGGCGCATACATTCCGCTTGTCGCTGAACGGCTTTCGGTGCACGGACGCATCCCGGTCCTGACGCCGTCGCAGCCCGCACTCGCGGCGGCCTGCGGCGCGCTGCTGCTCGCGTCCCGCGGTGACGAGCTGAGCCTGCGCACGCGGACGTCGATCGGCCTGCTCGCGTCCGCCAACGCCACCAATGAGGTCGTCGACCTCGGTGCCGGCGACGTGCTGGTGATCGACGACGAGGCGTTGACGGATCGCGAATTGGCGTGGTCGCAGACCGAATACCCCGGCGACGTGCGGTTGCGGTTCGGCGGCGAAACCTACGACGAAGACGGCCCGTCCGGCTGGTCGATGCGCATGAACGTGATCGACCCGCCCCCGGACCGGCCGTGGCGCCGCCTTCGGTTGTCGCAGTTGATCATCGGCATGTCCGCCCTCGTGGCGATGACGGCGATCGGTGGCGTGGCCTACACGCTGACCGGCCTCGAAAACCGCCAGGCCCCGCCCGCGCCCAGCGTCGCGCCGCTGCCGGCCCCCCCGGCCAGCCCGCTGGTCCCGCGCCCCGTCGCGCCGCCACCTCCTACGGCCTGTCTCTTATACACATCTGACGCTGCCGACGATCGCATA